>JANWXL010000581.1 GCA_025055265.1 Roseiflexus sp. | reverse complement strand
ACACCATCCGCGCCAGGCGGTCAGCCAGGCCGGTGTAGGTTTCCGGCGTCAGAGCGCGCAGTTCGTCCTTCACCTCCGGTGGAATGTCGAGTTCGTCAATAAATGCGTGCAGCATCTCCATTGTCAGCGACCGTCCGCGCGTCAGGCGTTTGAGCGCCTCATACGGCTCAGGATAGCCAGCGCGGCGCAGGATCGTCTGCACCGCTTCCGCCAGCACTTCCGGGTGACGACGCAGATCGTCCAGCAGACGCTCCCGATCAACGGCAATCTTGCCCAATCCCTTGCTGATGCGCCGGTAGCCGAGCAGGCAGTGCCCGAATGCCACGCTAAGGTTGCGCAGTACTGTACTGTCGGTCAGGTCGCGCTGCAGACGTGAGATCGGCAATTTGCGGCTGAAGTGCTCCAGCAGCACGTTCGCAAGTCCCAGGTTGCCTTCGGCGTTCTCGAAATCGATAGGGTTGACTTTGTGCGGCATGGTGGACGAACCGACGTCGCCGGGGCGGGCGATCTGCACCAGATAGCCGTCGCTGATATAGCGCCACATATCCTGGCAGAGGTCGATCAATACGGTGTTGAGCCGCTGCAGCGCATCGCACAGTTCGGCGAGCGTATCGTGCGGCTCGATCTGGGTTGTCAACAGCAGCGGCTCCAGGTCGAGGAACCGGATGAACCCGCGGCTGAACGCAATCCAGTCCACCTGTGGCAACGCTGCAACGTGCGCGGCGAATGTGCCGGTGGCGCCGTTCAGTTTGCCGGTGAGCCGGATGCCAGAAACCTGTTCCTGAGCGCGCTGGAGGCGCGCAGCGAACACTGCCATCTCCTTGCCGAAGGTCGTCGGCGTGGCCGGTTGCCCGTGGGTGCGCGCCAGCATTGGCGTTTCAGCTTCGGTGAACGCCAGGTCGCGCAGCGCTACAATGATCTCGCCGACTGCTGGCATGAGGGTCAGGTCGCGCGCTTCACGGGTCATCAGCGCATATGCCAGATTGTTGACATCTTCCGACGTCAGTGCAAAATGCACCGCTTCCTTCCACGCGCCGAGACCAAGCGCATCGAGACGTTCGCGCAGCCAGTATTCGATTGCCTTGACATCGTGGTTGACCCTGCGATCCCACGCGGCAATCGCTTCAGCGTCGTCGGTGGAGAATGAACGGTACAGATTGCGCAATGCCGCAGCGGCGCGCGGATCGAGTTTCGGGACGAAATCGACGTCCCGTGCGCGCGTCAAAAACAACAGATACTCCACTTCGACGCGCACCCGATAGCGGAACAGCGCCGCCTCGCTGAAATAGGCTTCGAGGTCGGCGACATCGGCGTGGTAGCGCCCATCGAGGGGTGAAAGAGCCGTCAATGACATCTCTCTTCTCCTTGGTTTAGTTTCAGCCATAGAAATCGGTAAATCCATCGACATCAAGGCGCTCGAGCATGCGCCGCACTTTCTCCGCCGATTCGGGAAAGGACGCTGCAGATACGGCTTCAGGCGCAACCTGCGCTGCGCGCTTCCAGCCACTTTGGGGTATGCCGAGCAGCAGCTCCAGCAGTTCGGTCAATGCGCGCCGTAGACGTGGCGTGTCGTCACCGCGCAGTTTTGGCAGCACTTTCTGCTTGATCTGCTGATCCAGCGCCTGCTGCGGCGTCAATATTCCCTGTGACTGTTCCATGTAGCGCAGCATCTCGCTCAGGACGCGGTACCCGAATGGTTGCCCTGCGCGCACCATGATACCGTGAACCTGCACGATCACGCTCCAGACGGCATCGTTAATCGTGCCGGGATACGCAGCGCAGAACCCTTCCAGATCAACTTCGGTCAGTTCAATTACATTCGCGCGGTCGAGCAGTTTATCAGAGAGGGCATGCGCGCTTTCGTCAACGTTGACAGTACCGATGATCACCACATTCGGCGGCAGGCGAAAGGGATTGGTCAGCGTCTCGCCCGTCACGGTCTCGACGGCGGCGGCGGGAGCGCCGAGATCGATCAGGCGGTCGTCGGTTTCCATCGCGGACAGGATCGGCGCCAGGTAGTATTCCGGGCGCGCCAGGTTCATTTCGTCGAGGCAGACGAAATAGCGCGCGGTTGGGTCAGCGGCGGCGCGCTGCAAGAAGCGGAGAAATGACGTTGGATGGTATTTGCCGGTGATCGCATTATAGTACCCAAGGAGGTCACGTGGGCTGTGCCAGTCGGGTTGCACCGCCACCAGCAGATAGCGCTCGTTCTCCTGGCCAGGCGCCAGGCGTTCGCCGACCAGCGCATCGGCGTACAGGCGGGTCAGGCGGGTTTTGCCGGTGCCGGAGATTCCGGGCAGA
>JANWXL010000475.1 GCA_025055265.1 Roseiflexus sp. | reverse complement strand
CAGTTCGGTGTACCCCATGATCGACGTGAGCGGCGTGCGCAGCTCGTGCGACACGATCGACAGGAATTCGCTCTTCAGGCGATCCGCCTCGCGCTCGCGGGTTACATCGCTGACAATCCAGAGCCTGCCGGTCAGCGACCCGAAACTGTCGCGCGTTGGCGCCGAAAGGAGCATCAGCTCCTGGTGCGGGTTGGTCAGACGTACCAGCAGCGACTGAACCTCCGTGGGCGAACGTTGCCCCTCGGCGCACAGTTCGGTCAGCGCCAGCGGGTCGCGCAGGCGGGGCAGCAACAGCGGCACAAGGTCGAGCGGAATGTAGAACGGATCGCGCATTGAGTCGGGCGGCAACCCCCAGATTGTCAGCCATGCCGGGTTGTGACGCAACACGCGCCCCTGCTGATCCATCAGCACCAGTCCATTGGGCATGCTGGCGAAGACCTGACCCAGGTGCGCGCTGGTTTCGAGCAACTGCTGGTAGTACAGCGCGCGGCGCAGCGGATTGACCGCCAGATCGCACAGGGCATTGACGAACGCGACCTCGCTGTCGCCGAACGCTGCCGAGCGCGGGCTATCAAGGAGGAGCACCGCAAGCGGCGGATCGGCGCCGATCGGTACAGCCAGCTCAGCGCGCACCTCCGGGTTCAGCGCCTGGTAATCCGGGTCGTGCGACACATCGCGCAGCAACGTGGCGCGGCCCGTGCGCGCGACCTTGCCCGCAACGCCGATCTCCCAGCTCCGGCGCCGCCGCGCTTCGCCGAAGGCGTCGCGGCTGAGCGGATCTTCGCCATACCCCTCGTATGCCTGAAGCACCAGTTCTCCGCGCTCACGGTCAACCAGAGCGATAGCGCCTGCTTCCGCGCCGGTCGCATCGAGCGCCCAGCGCAGCAGAAATGTCAGCAGCCTGCTCAGGTCGTGCGGCGCTTCGAGTTCAGTGCGCAACGTCTCGATCACCCGCTGCTGTCGCGCCGTCAGGGTCAGTGCCCCGTTCGTCCCGTGGTCAGACGCGATAGCCGCAGCCGCCAGCGGCGCCAGCGCATCGATCAACGCCTGCTCCTCGTCGCCGATCGTCATCCGGTCGTCGCCGCGCAGTTCGAGCACCCCCCACAACTGGCCGTTCCAGGCAATCGGTGCGCCGTAGTGAACAAGAGCGTTGCGGGAAGAGTTTCGGCACGGCTTACCCTGCTCAATGACTTCGCGCAGGACGTCATCGCTCCATGGAAAGCTCAAACCGTTCGGAGCGTAACACTGTTCGCCTGTAGTTGCCGTGATCGGCGCGCACCGCCACCATGTTATCCGACCATCATGGAACGCAATCGCCTGACGCAACACATCGAACAACCCGAGCAGACGAACCGTCAACGACTGATCGCCCGCCAGCAGGCGTGAAGCGTTCAGAACAAGGGGTAGAGTGGCGGTTGTGCGGGTGAGCGCGTACATCTCAAGCAGCGTGCATGTGCAGCATCTCTCAAAAGGTCAACGCGAAGGTGCAAAGTCTTGTCATCAATACTCTATCCCTTCGCGTCTTTGCGCCAGCCTTTCCAAGAAGCCCTCTGCGTGTATTGTAGCGCTTTGATGCGCATTGTCAATCGCTTTGCACGGTTTTTGGCTTGACATCAACGTAGCCGCGTGTTACCATTTCGCGCAATCGTGATGTTTTACCCAAAAGTAACCGGTACACTCCATGGCGCGTCCAGGCAGATGTGGCGAATGGCTCACAACTGGCGGCTTTTCCTCTGAGATAAACGACAGCCTTTTTTGATGTCATATGGACATCCTGTATCACAGCCATACGCCTCTGCCTTGATGCATACGGTCTCTGCCGATGATCTGGCATCGTCTTCGGGAACAACTGTCATCAGGAAAGGAGGTGGTCTATCGAGTTGAACAACGCTTGAGGGACTGCTTGCAGATTCCTGATCGAAGACTCTGCTGTTCTCTATTGAGAGATCGCAGAAAGGAGCGTTCTTTCCATGAAGATTCTCGACAAGAAAATCGCGCTTGCGATGCTGCTCGCGCTCGTTGTGCCGATTCTTTCGGCCTGTGCTGGCGCTGCACAGGCGCCGGTCCGCGAGACGGTGGTCGTTACCGCGCCACCGGTTCGTGAGACGGTGGTGGTCCGCGAGACGGTTGTGGCCGAAGCTCCAACGGCGGCGCCAACCGGCGCGTTCAGGACGCCGCATCCGATCCTCAGCGATGTACGTGTGCGTCAGGCGATTGCCTACTGCACCAACCGGCCGGAACTGATCCAGTCGGTCTATAGCTACCTGACGCCGGAACAGCAGCAGGCGCTGCTGATGGACACCAACCTGCCGAAGACGCACTGGGCGGCAGCCAGCGAGGCGGACGGCATTGTGACCTATCCGTTCAACCCGGAGAAGGGGAAGGCGCTGCTCGATGAGGCGGGCTGGAAACTGGCGGAAGGTCAGCGCGTTCGCACGAAGGATGGCGTACCGCTGTCACTCGAATTCACGACGACCAACGCGCAGTTCCGCATCACCTGGGCGACGGTGCTGGAGAAGCAGTTGCTCGATAACTGCGGCATCCAGATCATCCGCAAGCACGCTCCGGCATCCTGGTGGTTCGGCGGCGCCTCTGGTCTGCGCCGGCGCGACTTCGAGCTTGGCGCGTTCGCGTGGGTCGGCGAGGCGGATCCGGGCGGCTATACTCTCTATGCCTGCGACCAGATTCCGCTGCCGGACAACAACTGGGAGGGCCAGAACTACATGGGCTGGTGCAATGAGACTGCCAGCAAAGCGATCAAAGCGGCCAACAATACGTTGAACCGCGAGGAGCGCATCAAGCAGTACAAAGCGTTCCAGGTCGAGTTCACCAAGGACATGGTGAGCCTGCCGCTGTTCCAGCGTCTGGAGGCGTATGCCTGGAACAAAGCGCTGACCGGCCTGAAGCCCGACCCGACCGAATACATCACTGCTAACGCCTATGAGTGGGGACGCACCGACAACGGCGATACCATCATCCTGGGCTTCACCCAGGAGCCAGCCTCGATGTTCTCGCTGGTCGAGAGCGCAGCGGTGCAGGTGCAGGCGGCGCAGCTTGTTTTCGGCGTGTTGTCCACGCAGTACAGCTACGACTTCCAGCCGGTGCTGCAGGACGGTCTCTCGACAATCGAGAGCGGCAAGGCGAAGAATGAGGTCGTCGAGGTTAAGGCGGGCGATAAGGTCTGGGATGCCACCGGCGCCGCGGTCGAACTCAAGCCAGGTGTTGAAATTGTCAACGCCGACGGCGAAACGATCAAGTATGAGAGCGGCACGGTGAAGATGAAGCAGCTCACCGTCACCTATGACCTGATCAAGGGCATCAAGTGGTCGGACGGCGAGCCGCTGAAGAAGGCCGACCTGGAATTGGCAGTGAAGATCAACTGTGATCGTGAGTCGGGTGCGACTAGCTTCACCTTCTGCGAGTCGCACGATAATCTCAACGGCGTGACCTTCAACAGCGACACTAGCTACACGATCAAGTTCCTGCCCGGCGTGCAGTGGCCGATCTACTTCACCGCTCCCTACGGCGGTTACCCCTCGCACCGCACGCTGTCGGATGGGCGGAAACTGGCGGACGTGCCAGCCAAGGAGTGGTCGACGCTGCCGGAGATCGCTGAACTGCCGTTGGGATACGGTCCCTACATCCTGAAGGAGTGGAAGAAGAAGGAGTTCATGCGGTTCGAGGCGAACCCGAACTTCGTCCTCGGCGCGCCGAAGGTCAAGAATGTCGTCATCCAGTTCTTCGCTGACACCAACGCCGCCGTGGCGGCGCTGCTGACTGGCGAAGTCGACATCCTGGAGAAGGCGACGCTCGGCGCCGGTCCAGAGGTAGAGACGGTGATCAAGGCGGCGCAGGAGGGCAAGATCAACGTCAAGACCGATGCCAGCCCGACCTGGGAGCACATGGATATGAACCTGTTCATCCGGTGATCGGTCGGGTAGCGGGATGCGCGTGCGGGGATCACCCCTGCACGCGCATTTCGTATTATAATTAAGCCTAATATAACGGCGCGTTCAGGAACAATGGCATGACCACATATCTCGTTCGACGTCTGATTCAGATGGTGATCGTCACCATCCTCTCGGCGATGCTCGGCTACTCGTTGTTGTACCTTGCGCCGGGCGGACCGTTGTTGTTTTTGCAGCAGATGCAGAATACTGGGCAGCGCCGGGTGACGGAAGAAGATATTGCGCGCCTGAAAGCGCGGTATGAACTTGATCTTTATTTGCCTATCCGCTTTACCCGCTGGCTGGCGGGCTTCCCCGCCGGTCCCATTCAAATCGGCGGCGTCAACCTGATCCCGCCAGACACTGTCGTCGGATGCGCCATTCCCGGTCAGGTGCGCCTGCGCTACCCTGATGGCACGGTCGAAATCCGCGAAGAAGGGTGCGTGCGTGATGTCACGCTGGCGGACCTGGCGGAACGCCGCACCAGCCGCGGCATTCTGTTTGGCGACTTCGGGCTGTCGCAGCAGATCGCGCGCGACCGCCCGATCAGCGATCTGTTGATGAGCCGGCTGCCCTATACGATCCAGTTGATGGGCGTCTCGACATTGCTGGCCATCCTGATCGGCGTGCCAATCGGCATCTATTCGGCGGTGCGCCAGTATTCGCGCTTCGACTATGCGATGACCGGCATTACGTTCGTCGGTTCGTCGCTGCCGACCCTCTTCATGGGCGTGATGGCGATCCTGATCTTTTCAGTCCTGGCAAAGGATGCCGGGCTGCCGTATCTGCCGTCAGGCGGCGTGCGGGGCATTCGCGACTATACAATTCCCTGGATTGGCACGGTGCAGGCCGGTTCGACGCTGGATCGCACGCTGCGCTTCATTATGCCGTGCGCGGTGCTGACGTTCTTCAATATCGCTTCCTGGAGCCGCTTCATTCGCTCCAGCATGCTCGAAGTGCTGCGGCAAGATTATGTACGCACGGCGCGCGCCAAGGGTGTGCGTGAGCGCGCAGTCATTACCAAGCACGCGCTGCGTAATGCGCTGATCCCATTTGTGACCCTGCTTGCAGGCGTGCTGCCGACGCTGGTGGCGGGCGCGGCAGTGACCGAATCGGTGTTCAACTGGCCCGGCATGGGGCGGTTGCTGGTCGATGCGCTGGGCAATAGCGATTATACGGTGGCAATGGCGATCCTGTTTATCAGTACGGTGCTGGTGCTGATCGGGTATCTCATCTCCGACATCCTGTACACCGTTGTCGATCCGCGCATCCGGCTCACGTGAGGAGCGTAACGCATGGCTACCACGACATCGACACCGGCGGCACCTGGCGCTATTGAGCGATTGCAACCACGCTCCGAAGGGCAGTGGGCGGTTGTCTTTCGCCGGTTTCGCCGTCACCGCCTGGCAATGGCGAGTCTCGCCATTCTGATCATTATTTTTGGTGCGTCGATCCTGGCGCCGTGGATTGCGCCCTTCCCACGCGACGACATTGGACTGAACCGCACCCGTCTGCCGCCGATGAGCGCCGATCCGGTGACCGGGCAACTCCACATCCTCGGCACCGACCACCTGGGACGCGATTTCTTTACCCGCGTGATCTACGCGGCGCGCGTGTCGCTTATGGTGGCGATTTCGGTCACAACCCTGGTGGCGATCATCGGCTCCATCCTGGGTTTGCTGTCGGGGTTCTTCGGCGGATGGGTCGATAATACGATCAGCCGCATTATGGAGTTCGTGGCGACGATCCCGGACCTGCCGATCCTGCTGATCCTCAGCGCGATTATGATCCAGAATGCCGACCTGATCGTGCTGCCGACCTGGATCATTGGTCCGGTCGCCTGGATCATGGCAGTGCCCAACCGCGAGGCGACGCAGGTGGCGCTGCTGATCCTGGTGCTCGCGTCGCTCGGTTGGGTCGGCGTGGCGCGCCTCATGCGCGGCATGGTGCTCCAGGTGCGCGAGATGCAATACATCGAGTCGGCGCGCGCGCTCGGCGGATCGAATGCCTGGATCCTGATCAAGCACGTCTTCCCGAACGCCTTCCCGCCGCTGATCGTGGCGTTCACGCTTGGTCTCAACGGCGCGCTGGTGAGTGAAGTGGCGATCAGTTTCCTTGGCTTCGGCGTGCAGGATCCGACGCCAACCTGGGGCAACATGATGGGCTTTGCCACCAGTTATATGTTCAATCACCCGTGGATGCCGCTCATCCCTGGGCTGCCGATCTTTCTCTGTTCGCTGGCGTTCAACTTTATTGGCGATGGATTGCGCGATGCGCTCGATCCGCGCTTGAAACTGTAAGAGAATGTACGAAACGTGACGACCTCATCTGTTCCTGCGCCGGCAGTCGCTCCGCATGAAACGGCTGCCAATGGCGATGTCCTCCTCGAAGTGCGAGGATTGAAGACCTATTTTTTTACCGAGGCTGGCGTGGTGCGCGCGGTCGATGGAGTCGATCTGACGGTGCGTCGCGGTGAGGCGCTCGGCATCGTCGGTGAAAGCGGCTGCGGCAAGAGCGTCACGTCGCTCTCGATCATGCGCCTGATCCAGGACCCGCCAGGAAAGATTGTCGAGGGCGAGATCATCTTCGATGGCGTGAATATTCGCTCGCTCAGCGAAGAGGATATGCGCCACATCCGCGGCAACCGCATCTCGATGATCTTCCAGCAGCCGACCACGTGCCTCAATCCGGTGTTCCGGGTTGGCGATCAGATCATCGAGGCGCTGGAGATTCACCAGGGGTTGCGCGGTGCAAAGGCGCGCAAGCGCGCCATCGAACTCTTCTCGCTTGTCGGCCTGCCTGACCCGGAACGGCGTATCAATCAGTATCCCCACGAACTGTCGGGCGGGCAGGCGCAGCGCGTGATGATCGCCATGGCGCTTGCGTGCAACCCGGAACTCCTGATCGCCGATGAGCCGACGACTGCGCTCGACGTGACGATTCAGGCGCAGATTCTCGACCTTATGCGCGAACTGCGCGAGAAGATCAATACGGCGATCATTCTGATCACCCACGATATGGGGGTGGTCGCCGAAATGGTCGATGCGGTCGCAGTCATGTACGCCGGTCAGGTCGTCGAGTACGCCGATGTGCGCAGCCTCTTCGCCGAACCGAAGCATCCCTACACCCAGGGGTTGCTGGCGTCGATCCCGGTCCTCGGCGAAATTGTCGAGGAACTGGCAACCATTCCCGGCACGGTGCCGAGCCTGATCGATCCGCCAGCCGGGTGCCGCTTCGCCGACCGCTGCGCGAAACGGTTTGCGCGCTGCGATGAGCCGCCGCCGATGTTCGCGCTGGAAGGCGGACGGCAGGTGCGTTGCTGGCTGTATGCGCCCGATGCGCAACCCTCCTGAAATGGACAGAACCCTATGGCAACAGTAACACAGCGCAGCGTGTCGAGCGATACGCTGCTGGAAGTCAATAACCTGGTCAAGCATTTTCCGATCAAAGGCGGCATTCTGCGCCGCACTGTCGCGGTCGTCAAAGCGGTCGACGGCGTCAGTTTCACGATCAAACGCGGTGAAACGCTCGGACTGGTCGGTGAGAGCGGGTGTGGCAAAACCACGACCGGGCGCACGATCCTGCGCCTTGAAAAGGCGACCGATGGCGAGGTGATCTTTGATGGCAAAGATGTGCTCGCCGCCTCCGGCAGTCAATTGAAGGCGCTCCGCCGCGATATGCAGATTGTTTTCCAGGACCCGTATGCCTCGCTCGACCCGCGTATGACAATCGGCGAGAGCGTGGCGGAAGGTTTGACCATTCACGGCATCGGCAGCAAAGCCGAGCGCATCGAGCGGGTGCGCGAAGTGCTGGCGAAGGTCGGCATGCATCCCAGCCACATGGAACGCTTCCCGCACGAATTCTCCGGCGGTCAGCGGCAGCGCATCGGCATCGCACGCGCGCTGGTGATGAACCCCAAATTGATCGTGTGCGACGAGCCGGTGTCGGCGCTCGATGTGTCGATTCAGTCGCAGGTGCTCAACCTGCTGCGCAACCTGCAGCAGGAATTCGGGCTGACCTACCTGTTCATCGCGCATAACCTCAGCGTTGTCGAACATATCAGCAACCGCGTCGGCGTGATGTACCTGGGGAAGATGGTCGAACTGGCGGACCGCACCGAACTCTTCCGCCGTCCGCTCCATCCGTACACCAAAGCGTTGATTTCCGCTATTCCAATCCCCAACCCCAACATCCGGCGCGAACGGATCATTCTGCAGGGGGATGTGCCCAGCCCGATCAACCCGCCGAAGGGGTGTCGCTTCCATCCACGCTGCTGGATGGCGCGCGACATTTGCCGCGAGATCGAACCGGCATTTGAGGAAAAAACGTCTGGCCACTGGTCGGCCTGCCATTTCGCCCATGAAGTTTCACCCTGATGGAGAGTGCCGATGACACAACCGCTGCTCGTCGTCAAGAACCTTGAGACTCAGTTCAAAACCCAGGATGGCGTCGTCAAAGCCGTCAACAACGTCTCTTTCCACGTGGATCGCGGCGAGACTCTCGGTATCGTCGGCGAGAGCGGTTCGGGAAAGAGCGTCACCTCGCTGTCGATCATGCGCCTCATTCCCAATCCGCCGGGGAAGATCGTCGGCGGGCAGATTATCTTCGATGGAGAGAACCTGCTCGATTATACCGAAGAGGAGATGCGCCACATTCGCGGCAACCGGATTGCGATGATCTTCCAGGACCCGATGACCTCGCTCAATCCGGTGTTGACGATTGGACGGCAGATCACCGAGTCGCTCGAACTCCACATGAAACTGACCCCCAGAGAGGCGCGCAAGCGAGCCATCGAACTGTTGCAGATGGTCGGCATCCCCAGCGCCGCGCGCCGCCTGGATGATTATCCGCACCAGTTCTCCGGCGGCATGCGGCAGCGGGTGATGATTGCGATGGCGCTGTCGTGCAACCCGGAACTCCTGATCGCCGATGAGCCGACGACCGCGCTCGACGTGACAATTCAGGCGCAGATCCTCGAACTCATTCAGCGGCTGCAGCACGAACTCGGCACGGCGGTGATTATCATCACCCACGACCTTGGAGTGGTCGCTGGCATGGCGGACCGGGTGATCGTTATGTATGCCGGGCGGATTGTGGAAGAGGGTCCCACCGAAGAGATCTTCGCTCGTCCGCGGATGCCGTACACCATCGGGCTGCTGCGCTCGATCCCGCGCCTCGATGAGGAAGAGGGACGTAAGCTGACGCCAATTCGCGGTCTGCCGCCGGACCTGATCAACCTGCCGCAGATCTGCCCGTTCAGCCCGCGCTGTGACTATTTCATCCCCGGCAAGTGCGACCAGCAGGTTCCGCCGCTGCGCGAGGTGGTTCCCGGTCACAAGGCCGCCTGCCTGTTCGACATCACCCTCGAAACGCCGCTTCCCACCACCGGCGGCGAAGTGCCAGCGTAACTGTACAGCGAATGAGGGACGAGTGCGATGAGCGATGCTTCGACTGATCTCATCCAGGTGCGCAACCTGAAGATGCATTTCCCGGTGATGAAGGGTACAATTATCAAGCGCACCGTCGGGTATATCAAAGCCGTCGATGGAGTGACATTCTCGATCAGGCGCGGCGAGACCCTGGGGCTTGTCGGCGAGAGCGGCTGCGGCAAATCCACCACCGGGCGCGCCATTTTGCAACTATACAAGCCAACCGCTGGCGAAGTGCTGTTCCAGGGAGTCGATCTCACCCGACTGAAGGGCGAAGAGTTGCGGCGCATGCGGCGCAAAGTGCAGATGATCTTCCAGGACCCGTATGCGTCGCTCAACCCGCGCATGACGGTCGGCGACATCATCGGCGAGCCGATCGCGGTGCACAATCTGCGTCAGGGGAAGGCTGCCATCCGCGAGCGCGTACAGGAACTGCTCGAACTCGTCGGCCTCAACCCGTATTTCATCAACCGCTACCCTCACGAGTTCTCCGGCGGGCAGCGGCAGCGCATCGGCATTGCGCGCGCGCTGGCGGTTGAACCCGAGTTTGTGGTCTGCGACGAGCCAGTGTCGGCGCTCGACGTATCGATCCAGGCGCAGGTGCTCAACCTGCTCGAAGACCTTCAGCAGCGCCTGGGGCTGACCTACCTGTTCATCGCGCACGGTCTGGCTGTCGTGAAGCATATCAGCGACCGGGTGGCGGTGATGTATCTGGGGAAGGTGGTGGAACTGGCGGAGGGGAAGAAACTTTACGCCATGCCGATGCACCCCTACACCCAGGCGCTGCTATCAGCCGCTCCCATTCCCGACCCGACCGTTGAGCGGAAGCGGCAGCGCATCATTCTGGAAGGCGACGTGCCGAGTCCGCTCAATCCGCCGCCGGGATGTCACTTCCATACCCGCTGCCCGATTGCCATTGACCGCTGCAAAGTCGAAGAGCCGCCGTTCAAGGACTACGGCGATGGGCATTTTGTCGCCTGCTGGCGCGCGCCGGAGTCGATTGAGTTGATGGAACAGTACGCGGTGCGTCCGTCGTAGGCGCGAGGTTTCAGATGGGAAGGTTGAACGTTGAATGTAGGAAGGTTGCCAGTAGGGGCGCGCCGCGGGCGCGCCCATGGGGGCATTGCACGTTGAACGCGGGAAGGCGGTCAGTCGGGGCGCGCCGCGGGCGCGCCCAGGCGGTGTCGCGCATCGCCCGGATGGACCGTGGGAAGGCGGTCAGTCGGGGCGCGCCGCGGGCGCGCCCATGGGGCATTGCACGTTGAACGCGGGAAGGCGGTCAGTCGGGGCGCGCCGCGGGCGCGCCCATGGGGCATTGCACGTTGAACGCGGGAAGGCGAAGCAAGTCCAGAGATAAGAGGCAAGAGGCGAGAAACGGCAGGGTATAAGAGGTAAGGCAAGGTGGTTTTAGTTCTCGGTTCTTGGTTCTCAGTTCCTGGTTCTCGTAACCCCTAACCCTTAACCCCTAACCCCTAACCCCCCAGAAAGCAGGTATCATGACCATTGGCTGGACTGAAGCGCTGATTATCTTCATCCTGGTAGCGTTTCTGGTCGCGCTGGCGTTTCGCGGCGGCTATGTCCGCGGGCGGATGAAGCGCAACTCAGCGCCGCGCAACCGCCGTGATCGCGCTACGCCCGATTGATGCACGCCAGCGTAGGGAAGGAAAAATCGATGAAGGCAAAGAAGCGCCGTCTTTCAAACAAGAAAGGCTAGACGTCACCTCCAGATCATATGCGGAATCTTCGTGCCTTTGCGCCTTTGTGTGCGATTTATTTGAAAGGTTTGGGTCAGGAAGTCATTTTTGTTCCGCGACAAAGACTGCTTCATCGTCAGCAACCTGAACATCTACCAGCGTCGTCGCCGCTATGAATATCCGCTGGCGCCGGATATCGCCGTGTTCAAGGGAGTAACCGTTCCCAACCCCGCAGCGCGCGAATTCCGCAGCTGGAGGTTGTATGAGCCAGATCGACCACCGCCGCATGTGGTGTTTGAATTCAGTTCCGAGGAGACATGGCAGGCGGATGTTGAAGAGAAACCGGCGCGGTATGCAGCGCTGGGCGTGCGGGAATATGTCGCCTACGACCCGAATGATCCGCCATACTGGCCCGCAGTAATGGGACGGCTGCGTGTCTGGCGCTGCATCGGGAACCAGGCGGTCTAGGCAGGCGCGGATGAGCAGGGACGCATCTGGAGCGATGAACTGGGGTGCTGGCTGATGCCTGATGGTTCATTCCTGCGCCTCGTGCTCCCTGACGGACGCATTGCCCCCACCGAAGCGGAGGCGGAACGCGCCGCGCGCGAAGCCGCCTGGGCGAAACTGCGCGAGTTGGGCATCGATCCACAGAGTTTGTAGGCGCCTTCCCATGTGACTGTCACCTGTACCCGCTTCGCAACGCCGACCTCACCGCAGATGCTGACGCCACGCTCCCATCCCGCGCCGCCCTATGCATGGTGACAGTCACATCCACCCGCTCCGCAGCGCGTCGCGTATCGGGCGCCAGCCGATGACCTGGATGCCCTGTTCGCGCACCCACGCCCGCAGTTCGACGCTGCAGAACGCCTGGTAATCCGCCACGCGAGCGCGCCAGTCGCTGGCAATCGCACGCAGCTCCGGCGTGTCGATCGCCGGGTGAATGATGAAATAGCTCAGACCCGGCGGCAGTGAGCCAAGCAGGTGTTTTGCGGTTTCCACCCGATCCTCATGCTGGTCGAGCGGCATGCCGACCAGGTGATCCGCCATCACCACGCCCTGCCCTTCCAGTTGCGGAATCGCCTGGCGCGCAAAGGCGATCATCTCTTCCGGCATGCCCTGTTCGCGCATGCGCTCCTCGCTTAGGCGCGGCACGAGCGGCGGCACTCGCGCGCGAGCGGCGGCGGCAAGGTATGCGGGCAGGAAATGCGGCGCAAACGCCGCTCCCATATGGGAGTCGATATGAGTCACATCGATGCCGCTGGCAAGCGCCCTGTCCAGTTGAGCGTTCAGTTCTGCGGCGACAGCCGCCGGGTTAGCTTGCGCCTGAACCGCAGGCGTCGTGCGATGCAGATACCCTTCATCGTCCAGCAATCCCGACGCAGGATCACGGGTGCTGAGCGGTCCCCAGCGGTACGCATCCCACTCGGAGGTGAGCGTCGTATGGACGCCGATATCGGCGGATGGCGTCGCGCGGGCATACTCAGCGACTGCCGGAAACCACGAGCAGGGAACCATCGTCGCTGCTGATGAGACCAGCCCGGCATCGAAGAGTTCAGCGACGGCAGGAAGCGTCGCCTGACACATGCCGAGATCATCGGCGTGAATGATGACCACCCGATCATCGGCGCGAAAGCCCAGGCGTGCGAGAATGGGGTTCATTGGCTTGCTCCATTGCTACGGCGATAAACGTTCGATAATCCAGCAACCGGTGTCGCGCCGGTAGCGCAGACGGTCGTGCAGGCGATTCGGGCGTCCCTGCCAGAACTCGATGGTATCGGGAATAACGCGGAACCCGCCCCAGAACGGCGGGCGCGGGATCTCGCGCCCGACATAGAACTGCTCCAGATCGGCAACGCGCTGTTCCAGCTCGGCGCGGCTGCCGATGACGCTGCTCTGGCGCGATGCCCACGCGCCAATGCGACTACCGTTTGGTCGTGAGGTGAAATAGGCGTCGGATTCCTCGGGAGAGACGCGCTCAACACGCCCCTCAACGCGAACCTGGCGCTCCAGTTCGGGCCAGTAGAACACCAGCGCCGCCCACGGATTCGCCGCCAGTTCCTTTCCCTTCCGACTCTCGTAGTTGGTGAAGAAGACGAAACCGCCGTTATCCACACCTTTGAGCAGCACCATTCGCGCCGAAGGTTTGCCATCGGGCGTGGCGGTCGCCAGGGTCATGGCATTGGGTTCGATCAATCCCGCCTCAACCGCCTGATCGAACCAGCGCTGAAACTGGATGAGCGGATCGGGATCAACATCAGATTCGCTCAACCCGTGTCGGGTGTATTCTTTTCGCAGATCGGCGATTGACATATTGTTCGGCACCTCGTTCAGAATGCAATGCCTGCGTGGGCGCGCCGCAGGCGCGCCCCTACCTGCGCCCGTCCCACGGGCAACGGGCAATGCGCAACGACCACGTAGGCGCGCCCGCGGCGACGTGGGCGCGCCCGCGGCGCGCCCCTACAACTGCCTTGCCGTGGTCCGTCCGGGCGCGCCCGCAGCGCGCCCCTACAACTGCCTTGCCGTGGTCCGTCCGGGCGCGCCTGCGGCGCACCCCTACAACTGCCTTGCCGTGGTCCGTCCGGGCGCGCCCGCAGCGCGCCCCTACTTGTCGCGTTCCCTCACGTCACGCGCCACGCCTGCACAGGCGCGCCCGCGACGCGCCCCTACTTGTCGCCCTCTCAAATTCAACGCGCAACCTTCAACCTTCCCACCTGGAACCTCTCACCTCTTACCTGCACACCCGTTCATAGACTGCCACGGTCTCCTGCGCCGCGCGCTGCCAGGAGAAGGATGCCGCGCGTTCGAGACCGGCAGCGCGCAGGGCGGCACGCAGCGTCGGGTCGGCAAACGCCTGATCGATAGCCGCCGCCAGCGCGTGCGGGTCGTCGGGATCTGCCAGCAACGCCGCATCGCCGACGACTTCCGGCAGACTTCCGGTGCGGCTGCAGATCACTGGCGCACCGCACGCCATCGCTTCCAGCGGCGGCAATCCGAACCCTTCATAGCGTGATGGATAGATGAAGAGCGTTGCGCTGCCATACAGCGCAGGCAGATCGGCTTCAGCAATCGGTCCCAGGTCGCGGATCCGTGAGTGGTCGAACGTCAGCAACCCGCGTCCGCGGTGACCAGCCAGGATCAGCCAGGGCGAATCGTCCCGCTGCCCGGTCGCCGATAGACGCCATGCCTTCACCAAAGTATCAACGTTCTTATGCGGCTTGTCGGATGTCACACAGAGCGCAAACGTCTCTGGCAGTTGATGCCGCGCCCGCACCGCTGCCGTAGTTGCTGGCTCTGCAGGGCGGAATCGTCCGTCTGCAGCGCCGTACACCACATCAATCCGCGAAGCGCGAACGCGGTACACACGCACAATGTCTTCACGCGAGCAGTGCGACGATGTGACGATCCGTTGCGCCGAGCGAAGCGCCATGCGAACCGACAGATCAAAGAACAGGCGCGCGCGCAGCGACGACTCACGCGGAAAGAGGCGCGGAATGATGTCGTACAGGGTCACAACGGCAGGACAGGGGAGACTGACATAGGGAAACACATAGTACGGTGCGTGATACACATCGGCGCGCGCCAGGCGCAGCAGGGCAGGCAGGGCGATCTGCCCGGCTATACTGAATGGATGAGGCGCTGCGAGCGCTCGCGCTTTCGGTGAACGCATCAGACTCGTCAAATCGTAGCGCGTATTCAGGACCGGGCGGCGGTTCGGAGCGTCCCGCGTGACGATGAAGATGAACCGATGCGACGTGTCAAGCGCGACGAGCGCCGACGCCAGGCTGAAGGCATAGCGCCCAATTCCCGGAAAATGATCATTGACGAAGCGAAGGTCGAGCGCAATATTCATAGGGTCTCATAACCCCTAACCCTTAACCCCTAACCCCTAACCCCTCACCCTAGCGTCAACCGCGCCACGCCGATCGCGGCGTCAGCCATGCCGTAGTAAACGTCGAACACGCCGTTCTCGCGCGGATCAACAGCGGTTGGGAAGACGACATTCGGCACCACGCCGCTACGTTCTTCCTCGATCTCCGGCGCCAGGATCGGCGTCGGCGAGCGATATACAACCTTCCGCGGATCTTCAATGTCGAGGAACATGACTCCTGCACAGTATCGTACAAACGGTTGATGATCCGTCTGCTCGACAATCCGCCCCGAGACGCCGTGATAGATCATCATCCACCCATACGGCGTGCGGATCGGTGGTGCACCGCCGCCGATCTTCACCTCCTCCCACGGCGCCTGCGGACCGGCGACAAACGAATGGCTGCGCCAGATCAGCAGTTCCGCCCGATCCGCCTGTACCCGGTCGAGCGGGCAATACGACACCCAGATACTGGCGCGCTGTTCAGTGATACCAGCGGGAACAACCGGCATACCGCCCTGCACATGCGCCGGGCGATGGATCAGCGCCAGCGCCGGACGTCCCTGCGGGTCGCGCACCGGCTCAGGAAAGAGGAACGCATCCTTGTTGTCGTACAGGTTGAAATCGACCCGCAGATCCGGCTCAAAAGCGAACATAACCGGACCGAGCCGCTCCCAGTGCAACAGATCAGTGGAGAGCGCCAGCGCGATGCGCGGTCCCAGCGGACCATACGCCGTGTACGCCATTACATAGCATCCGATAGCCCCGACATACGTAATGCGCGGGTCTTCGCAGCCAGCAGTGCGTGCATTCCGTTCATACGACTCGGTTGGCTCAAGGGCATACCCCATCCGCTCAACCGCAACCGGCTCGCCGCGGTCATCGAAGATCACGCGGGCAACCCCGATACGCGAATAGTTGCCGGCTGCTACGACGCGCGGGAAGAGATAGAGCGTCCCATCCGGCGCCCGCGCCGCTGCGGGATTGAGCACGCCCAGGACTTCATCCGGGTTCTCAGGATCGCCGCGCATGATGGTGGACATACGGCGCATCTGCGGGTTCAATGTAGCATTCATTCTCAACCTCGTGATATAATGGTAGAACAATCAGTAGCAGCGCCACAGAAGGGAGCCGTGTATGGGGGACAAGAGTCCGAAAAACGTCAGCAAGCAGAAGAAGCAGGCGGCAGCGAAGAAGGGCGCCGGGAAGAAGTAGCTGCTGTGCTGATACGTTCCGGCTCACGAGGAAGACAGTGAGTTCCGCCTGACCTGTCTTCCTCGCGCCTCTGGCGCGCCGCTGAGGATAGCACGCTCCCCAGGACCCGTCAAGATTGCGCAACGAATGGTTGCATCTCGTCCTGCAAAGACCGATCCATAGATGATGTATCGCGTGTTTCGCTCTCTCTGTCTGATCAGCCTGATCACAGGAGCGACAGCCTGTACGTTGCCAGCGCCGCCGCAACCGACGACCCCGCGACCGACAGCGCCGGTCATTCTGGAGATCACCCCTGCGCCGACGCTGGATGTTGATGCGACAGCAACGGCATATGCCAGCCAGCTGGCGCCCTCGCCGACGCCAGCCGGATTGTACATTGTTCAGCCGGGCGATACTCTGAGCGAACTGGCAATCATGTTCGGCACCACAGTGGCCGAAATCATGGCCGCCAACGGACTGACCGATCCCGACTCGCTCCAGGTCGGGCAGCCGCTGATCATCCCTTCACTGATCGACGCATCGCCATCACTGCGCGCCTCACCGACGGTTGATTCGAGCCTGGCGGGGGCGACGCCAGCGCCCGCAACGCCAACGCTGGCCACGCCGTGAGGGGCGCCAGAAGGGTCCAGGCATGAAGTGTCAGACAGCGTCCTGGCGCGGCGGGCTAAAGCCCTTGCTCAGGTCAGGCAAGCCCCTGCGGGGCTGCGATGGGCGCACGAGCCGTCGGATGCGCGGGGAGAAGGCGCGACTTCGTTCGCCATCGCGCTGTTTCTTTGGCGTCTGGAGCGGCGCCCGGCGCGCGGACCAGCCCCGGAGGGGCTTGCACGATCTCAGCCAGGGCTTCAGCCCGCAGCGAGACGGCGGGTTCTGACAAATCATGCTTGCACCCTGATAATCATCACGCCTTGACCTTGTGTACGATTGTACATAATTATTTCGGTGCGTAAAGCGACTCGTCGTGAGCGCCAGCAGTACGAGGGGAAGAGGCAGTGAAAGACGAGTACGATTTCAGTCGGGGAAAACGCGGCGCGATCGAGCCTTTACCAGCGGGAAAAACGCGCATTACCATTCGCCTGGATAACGACATTATCGAATGGTTCCGGTCGTGGGTTGAAGAGGCGGGCGGCGGTAATTATCAGACCGCGATCAATCAGGCGCTGCGCGACTATATCGAGCGGCAGTCGCTGGAAGAGTTACTGCGGCGCATCGTGCGCGAGGAGTTGCGGAACGTAGCGTAATCAGCACGTTTCAAAATCTTCGCGCTTTCGCGCCTTTGTGTGAGTTGCTTCGAACAGTATCGAGCGTGAGGGTCGTCGGGAAACCGCTCAGGTACGGAACGGAATCGTACGCTTGCGCGCCACACGCTATGGCGCGCGTTTTTTTTTCAGTTCGTTTGTCTCGCTCCGCAGAATGCGCTAGAATATCCGTGTTACTTGCTGAAGCGCCAGATGGCAAAGTGAGCATGCTGTGGCACCCAACCGTCCGCTGCTGTTACTGATCGATGGTCACGCGCTGGCATATCGCGCCTTCCATGCGCTGGCGGAAGCCGGGTTGCGCTCCTCGACTGGCGAGCCGACTTACGCGGTCTATGGCTTCACCTCGGCAATGCTCAGCGCCATCGAGGAGTATCATCCCGAGTATGCAGCGGTGGCGTTCGATGTCGGCAGGACCTTCCGTGACGATCTGTACGCTGAATACAAGGCGAACCGCGCCGAGACCCCGGCGGAGTTTGAACAGCAACTCGAACGCATCAAACAGGTGCTGGCGGCGTTCGATATTCCGATCTATACTGCCGAAGGGTATGAAGCCGATGATGTGATCGGCACACTGGCGCGCCAGGCGACTGAGCGCGGCGTCGATGTGCTGATTCTCACCGGCGATACCGATACGCTCCAGTTGGTCAACGAGCACGTGACCGTGCTTCTCAACAATCCGTACCTCCGCGGACCGAAAACGATCACGCGCTACGGCGTCGCGGAAGTGGCGGAACGCTACAAAGGACTGCGCCCCGATCAACTCGCCGATCTGCGCGGCTTGAAGGGCGATCCGTCCGACAATATCCCCGGCGTCAAGGGCATCGGCGAGACTGGCGCGATTGCGCTGCTCAATCAGTTCGGCACAATCGAGAACCTGTACGACCATCTGGACGAAGCGCCGAAGCGCTACCAGAAGCACCTCGCAGGGCAGCGCGATATCGCGCTCTTCAGCAAAAAACTGGCAACCATCGTGTGTGATGCGCCGGTGACGCTCAATCTTGCAGCCGCGACGCTCGCCGACTACGACCGCAGCCGGGTGATTGCGGTCTTTCAGGAGCTGGAGTTTGGCGCGTCGCTGGTCAAACGCCTCCCTCCCACTGGCAGCACGACCGCTGCACAGTCGTTGCCGACGGCGCCGCAGCCGTTGCCATCCGTGCCGCAGGCGGAAGCGCCGCTCCAGGCTGACATGTTTGCGTCGGAAGCGCCTGCTCTGTCAGAGCCTGCTGTCGAACCGCAGCAGTTGACCCTGTTTGGCGACACGGAAGGTGCGCCGCCTCGTGTAGCGCACGTCGAAGCGCCATTGCGCGCGGCGCCAGGCGAATACCGCGCTGTGTGCAGCGACGCCGATCTGGAAGCGGTGATCGCTGAACTTGCCGCTGCGCCGCTGATAGCGTTCGACACCGAGACGAGCGGCATGAACCCGCTGCGCGACGATCTCGTCGGTCTGTCGCTGGCAACGGTCCCCGGTCGGGCGTGGTACATCCCTGTCGGGCATACCACCGGCGAGGCGCAATTGCCGCGTGAGCGGGTAATCGCGGCGCTGCGCCCGTTCTTTGCCGATCCAGCGCGCCCCAAGATCGCTCATCACGCCAAGTTTGACATTGAAGTGCTGGAACGCGCCGGAGTCCCGGTTGAAGGTCTGTCGTTCGATACGATGCTGGCTGCCGGGTTGCTCGACAAGCGCCGTAACCTGAAGGATCTGGCGTTCTATGAACTGGAACTGACTGAACCGCTGGATGTGATTGGCGATCTGATCGGCAAAGGGAAAAGTCAGGTCTCCTTTGCCGAGGTGCCGATTGCACGCGCCACGCCGTATGCCGCCGCCGACGCTGACATGACGCTGCGCCTGAAACCGGTGCTCGAAGCGAAACTGCGCGCTGCCGGCAGCGTCGCCGATATTTTCTACCGCCTGGAAATGCCGCTCGTCCCGGTCCTGGTGCGGATGGAACAGGCAGGTATTCTGCTCGATGTTCCGTATATGCGGGCGCTTGGCGAGCGCATGGGGCGGGAACTGGCGCAGATCGAGCAGCAGATCTTCGCCATTGCCGGGCAGCCGTTCAACATCAACTCTGGCGATCAGTTGAGCGAGGTGCTGTTCGGTCCCAAGATCAACCTGCCCACCACCGGTCTCGACCGCACGCGGACGGGGCGCTACTCGCTGACGGCGCAGGCGCTCGAGGAATTGCAGGCAAGCGATACCACCGGCATCGTCGAGTTGATCCTGCGTCATCGTCGCCTGAGCAAACTCAAATCAACCTACGTCGATGAACTCCCAACGCTTGTCAACCCTGAGACCGGCAGAGTCCACACCGATTTCAATCAGCTTGGCGCGGCGACCGGGCGTTTGAGCAGCAATTCGCCGAACCTGCAAAACATTCCGACCCGCACCGATGAGGGGCGCGAGGTGCGGCGCGGCTTTATCGCAGCACCGGGACACGTGTTGATCGCCGCTGACTATTCGCAGATCGAGTTGCGCGTACTGGCGCATATCACCGGCGATCCGAATCTGATCCAGACGTTCATTGAAGGGCGCGACATTCACGCTGCCACTGCCGCCCGTCTGTTCGGCGTCGGCTTCAATGCCGTGGATAAGAATCAGCGGCGGATCGCCAAAACTGTCGTCTTCGGCGTCATCTACGGCATCAGCCCGTTCGGTCTGGCGCAGCGCCTGGGCATTTCGCGCGAACAGGCGCGCGCCCTGATCGACAGCCTGTTCAATGAATTCCCCCGCATCCGCGAGTACATCGACCGCACGCTGGAAACCGGGCGGAACGAAGGGTACGTGCAGTCGCTCTTCGGGCGCCGTCGCCCCATGTTCGACCTGCGTACCTCTGGTCCGCGGCGTCAGGCAGCCGAGCGCGAAGCGATCAACCATCCGATCCAGTCCACGGCGGCGGACATTATGAAACTGGCGATGATCGCAGTCGATGCCGAACTGCGCCGCCGCCGGTTGCAAACCCGCATGCTGCTCCAGGTTCACGACGAACTGATCTTCGAGGCGCCGGAAGCGGAAGTGGACGAGGTGGTAGCGCTGGTGCGCGATCGGATGGAGGGTGTGTTGAGCGATATGCACCCGCCATTTGCCGTCCCGCTGCGCGTCGAAATCGAAAAGGGACTGAACTGGGAAGAACTGACGCCGGTGTGATAGATGACAAACATCATATCCAGAACCGAGCTCGTATCATCCTCGTGTCACCCCCGCGTGCCACAATCAGTGCAGGCATATGCTACAATGAAAGGGCGCGACGATGAGCACGGGTGTGCTGACCGGAAAGGACATCTTTTCAGGAGACCATCCTCGTATGACCCTCGTTGAACCTGTGACGCAGGCGCGTCCCCGCGACCAACGCGCCATTGGTGCGGAACGACCGACCTTTTCGATTGTGGCGCCGGTGTATAACGAAGAAGCGCTGCTGCCGGAGTTCTATCGTCGCGTCGTGGCAGCCCTTGAGCCGCTGGGTGAGCCGTTCGAGATTGTCCTGGTGAATGATGGGTCGCGCGACCGGTCGCTCCAGATCATGCTGGAACTGCATGAACGCGATCCGCGCGTCAAAGTGATCAACTTTTCACGCAACTTCGGGCACCAGATCGCCATTACCGCTGGCACCGACTATGCGCGCGGCAAGGCAGTCGCGGTTATCGACTCCGACCTCCAGGATCCGCCGGAAGTGATTGTGGACATGATCGCCCGCTGGCGCGAAGGATACCAGCTCGTCTACGGCGTGCGCTCTGAGCGTGAGGGCGAAACGGCGTTCAAGCTTGCGACTGCATCGCTCTTCTACCGTCTCATCCGCAAAATCACCAGTGTTGACATTCCCGCCGACACCGGCGACTTCCGCCTGATGGATCGCAAGGTGGTCGATGCGCTCAAGTCGATGCGCGAACATCACCGCTTCATGCGCGGGTTGTCGGTGTGGGTCGGCTTCAAGCAGACCGGCGTCACCTACAAGCGCGATGCGCGCAAGGCAGGAGTCACCAAATACCCGCTGCGCAAGATGCTAAAGTTTGCGATGGACGGCATCACGGCCTTCTCGTACCTGCCGCTGCAACTGGCGACTTATGTGGGGTTCGGCGTGGCGGCGCTCGGTCTGCTCGGCATCATTGCGGTGATCATTCTGCGGTTGATCGGCAATGAGCTGGCGGGTCAGGCGACGACGCTGGTGGCAGTGCTGTTCATGGGGGGCGTACAACTGGTCTTCCTCGGCATCATCGGCGAATATCTGGGCCGCATTTACGATGAGGTTAAGCAACGCCCCCTTTACATCGTCGCCGATGCAATTGGGTTTGAGGAATGAATCCCCTGCGGCGCGGTAAAGACGTTGCATTGCAACGTCTTTGCCGCGCTCAAATCATGGCACCGCCCGCAGCCATTCCTCCGTGCCGAATTTGGTTTCGACCAGCCGTTCGGCGGCCTGCCATTCCTCTGGCTTCAGCGCGGAGTCGGTCAGGCCATTCTGTGTGCGGAAGGTCTCGATCATGCGCTCGATGATTGCATCACGCGGCAGACCGGTCTGACGCCGCAGCGGATCGACTCGCTTGGCGGCGCTGGCAATCCCCTTGTCGCTGAGTTTCTCACGCCCGATCCGCAGCACCTCCAGCATCTTGGCGCTGTCGATGTCATACGCCATCGTCACGTGGTGGAGCACTGCGCCGTTGCGCCGCGTTTGCGCCGCTCCGCCGATCTTGCCCGCCGCCGAAGTGATGTCGTTGATTGGCTGGTACCACGCCTCGACGCCGAGCGACGCCAGCGCATCGAGCACCCAGCGGTCGAAGAAGGCGTAGGAGTCGACCATGCTCATGCCTGCCACCAGTTCGACCGGCGCGTAGATCGAGTAGGTAATCGTGTTCCCCGGTTCGATGAACATTGCGCCGCCGCCGGTGATTCGCCGGACAACCTGGACGCCGTGGCGTTGCGCGCCTTCCAGATCGACCTCGTTGCGCAGCGACTGGAAGCGTCCGATTACAACGGCGCTGGCGGCCCACTCCCAGATGCGCAGCGTCGGCGGGCGCCGTCCAGCGGCGACTTCTTCCAGCAGCGCCTCATCGAGCGCCATGTGCATCACCGGGATGATCGGCGCGTCCCGGATCAACTGCCAGTCATACGCGCGCCAGGAAGATGATGGGTATGTGCTCATTGCGCACCTCCCTGCAGAGCGCGACGCACCGCTTCAGCGACCCCTTCCGGCGTAATGCCGAGCAATTCGGCGTGCGCCGCTGCTCCACGCACCCGTTCGGCGATCATCTCCACCGGCGTGTCTACCGGAAGACCTTCGATCGCTGCCGCCATCCATTCCAGCGCTTCCGCTGGTTCGAGAAAGAAATCGCCGCTCAAGACGACATCACGCAGTGCGCCATCGGTCACGTTCAGATCGACGACCACCAGTTTCCCGCCAGGGATTTTGTACTCGCCGTGCATGGCATTGCTCTTTCTCTTGTGACTGCCATCCGTCGCTCGTGTGTGCTTGCATGCCGGTCAGTGAAGCATAGCATACCATAATACGCGCCGGGCGCGGCGCCGGATCGCGCGGGCGGAAACTCCCTGTTCGTCACGGACATTCAATCGCAAGGATCTGATCAACGACCTCCGCCATATCCGTACCAACGACATCAGGACGTGGAACGAGCGGGTCGAGCACCGTGCCAGGGCGCGCGACGAAGGCGGCGGCGCAACCGGCGCGCAAGGCTCCGGCAATGTCCCAGGCATGCGTTGCAACCATGCGGATCCGTCGAGTTGGAACGTAGAGGCGGGTTGCGGCGTATTCGTAGGGTTCCGACGCCGGTTTCAGGCGTCGCACAATGTCGGCGGAAAAGATGTTCTCGAAGAAGTGCGCAATCCCGGCATTCGTCAACTGCGTCATCGCCACTTCCTCGGTTGAGTTCGTCAATGCTGCCAGACGCAAACCGGCGGAGCGCAGCCGCTCGAGTGCAGCAGGGACGTCGGCATGGGGCGGTAAGTGACGCATGCCATTGAGGACAGCGGCGCTATCATCCGCCGAAAGCGACACGCCATAGCGTGCAGCGGTCATCTCCAGCGCCGTTGCCCAGATCCTGGTAAAGTTGACATACTCTCCAGTGATGGTCGTCAAGAACGCCGACTGAAGCACCTGGTTGAACCACGCCTGGCGTGCGTTCGCAACCCCAAATATCCGCGTGAAGAGCGGATCGAGCGCGCGCATGTCCAGCAACGTTTCGTTCACATCGAAAACGATCACCCTCGGCATTGTCCCCTCCTGTCATTGTTCCACGCCCGACGAGTCGGAAGAATCTTCGCAAACACGCACAGACGGCGATGCAGCCCGAGCGTGTGCCACAGCGCTGTGAGCCTGACGAATAGAAGGTGCGGAGCAGTGGTATGAACTCAGTTGGCGGATAACTGATCAGCAAGCGTCTCCAGCCAGGCGATGAACCGCTGGAGATCGACTTCGACCTGACCCCAGACAACCGGATAACGTGCAATCAGACGTTCGATTCGCTCTTCGTCGAGCTCGAAACCGTAGAGATTCCTTACCACGTGGCGAAACGCCAGGAATTCGCGCAGACCATCAATGCTGTCGCCGGACAGCATGGCAGGACGGTCGCCCCAGGCGGCTCCCATGCGCTCGAACAATCGCCGCTGCCAGTCGAAGCCACCCGGCGAAGCGCCATTCAGTTCTGCGGCTACTGTCTGAAAAATGCGCTCGCAACCGGTGTAGAAGTTGTGCAGCTTGAGCGCAAGGTTTTCGTAGAACAGCCTGGCGTGCCCTGGATCGTGCGCGATTTCTGCGTGTACAAATGCAATATCTTCTGACAGGCGTTGCAACCGCTCGAGTTCTGCGGAAAGATCAGTTGCGACGCCGCGTAAGCGTTCTGGTGACACTGGTTGCATACTTACAGATCTTCTCCCGTCGCCAGGACCCGATCGCGAACATGCGGAAACAACTCGCCAAGCGGCTTCAGATCCACCGGAAAGTCGGTCAGCTTTCCGGCTTCCGCCGGCGCAGGGAAGTAGTCGGCAGGCGCAAGCCCGTCCACCGCCAGATCGATGTCAGAGTCGGCGGCGAAGCGACTGGTGACCAGTGAGCCAAACAGAATGACGCGGGTCGCGCCAAACTTCTGACGCAGCGTGGCTGCAATATGTTCAGCGTCGTGCCGCGCCTGGCGCGCCAGACGCCGGTTGCGCTCGCGTTCAATAGCCTGGCGACGACGCCAGCGTTCGACATATTCTTCGATTGGGCGATCCATACCCGGAATGTTGGTCTTCGCACTCATGAGAGCGCCTTGCAGAGCGGAGACGGAAGATGACACGATAGTCCGCCAGAGTCAGAGCAGGGCTTCGTGTTCTATATTACACCAGTCTCAACCAAATCTCAATAGCCAGACTCTTCCC
The DNA here is from genome assembly GCA_025055265.1 of Roseiflexus sp. Lineage (GTDB taxonomy): Bacteria > Chloroflexota > Chloroflexia > Chloroflexales > Roseiflexaceae > Roseiflexus. Next base: position 21,165 of record JANWXL010000475.1, on the reverse strand, counting down.
AGGGTGCAGTCATGAGTTGACAGCAAGCGCCGCGTTTACCGCCACCCCACCCGTCATTCTGGTCTCAGACACTGTAAGGGCGGGTCTCAGACCCGCCCTTACGCATGTTCGGGTGCATGACGTTCATAGTGCATCCGCCGTGTTCGCAATCCGTCTGACAATTCATGCCTGGACCCCTCTTCCTATCCTGCTGGCAGGGCATTGACCCAGAACGCATCCATCTTTGCGCGCAAGAGTGCGTGTTCAGGTCGCTCAAGTTGCGGGTCGTCCGCCAGGATCTTGTGCGCTTCGCGGTATGCCGTCTGAAGCAGGCGCACGTCGGTCAACTGCGCCACTTTGAGGTCGGGGGTGCCGCTCTGCCGGGTGCCGAAGAATTCGCCAGGTCCGCGCAGTTGCAGGTCGATCTCCGCCAGGCGAAAGCCATCGGTGATCGTCTCCATCGCCTCCATGCGCTGGCGCGTTACCTCATTCTGTTCCTTGTCGCACACCAGGATGCAGTAACTCTGGTGCACCCCGCGCCCGACTCGCCCGCGGAACTGGTGCAACTGCGCCAGACCAAACCGCTCCGCTCCTTCGATCAGGATCGTTGTCGCATTGGGCACATCGATGCCGACCTCGATCACGGCAGTGGCGACCAGGATATCATATTCGTGGTTGCGAAAGGCGATCATAACGGCGTCCTTCTCGCGCGGCAGCATTTTGCCGTGGATCAGCGCAACCCGCAGATCGGGGAAGACGTCGCGCGAGAGCATGGCATGCATCTCTTCGGCGGAGGGCAGATCGACCTTTTCACTCTCTTCGACCAGCGGGCAGATGACGAACGCCTGGCGCCCTTTGGCGACCTCGCGCCGGATGTGGCGGTAGGCTTTTTCGCGCTCAACGGTGGTGATCCAGCGCGTCTTGATCTCCTGGCGTCCCGGCGGCAACTCGTCGAGCACCGATACGTCCAGGTCGCCATAGATCGTCAACGTCAGCGTCCGCGGGATGGGGGTCGCCGTCATGACCAGCATATGCGGATTGTACCCTTTATCCTTCAGGCGCTGCCGCTGTTCGACGCCAAAGCGGTGCTGCTCATCGACGATCGCCAGCCCGAGCGCGGCGTACTGCACGCTTTCGGTGATCAGCGCGTGCGTGCCGACGATCAGGTCGATGTCGCCGCGTGCAATTCCTTCCAGCACCCGGCGGCGCTCTTTTGCGCCGAGGCTGCCGGTGAGCAGCGCCACCCGCACCCCGCGCCTGTCGAGGTCATCATCGCCGCTCATGCCCAGAATGCGTTTGATCTCTTCCAGGCGCTCGCGCTGATCCGGGTCAAGATCGTCGTTCTCTGGAGCGTGACGCTGATCGCGGGGAACCGGCACTTTGCTCAGGAGTGCGCGCAAACTACGATAGTGCTGCTCCGCCAGCAGCTCAGTCGGCGCCATGAGCGCCGCCTGATAGCCAGCCGCGATCACCTGCAGCGCCGCCGCTGCCGCGACAACGGTTTTGCCGCTGCCCACATCGCCCTGCAGGAGACGCGCCATTGGCACGGGACGCTCCATGTCAGCGATGATTTCTTCAATGGCGCGCACCTGGGCGCCGGTCAACTCGAATGGCAGCCGCCTGAGAAACGCTTCGTGCACCTCGTCGCGGCGAGTGATGGCGTACCCGTGCTGCGCCTGCCAGATCATCTTGCGTTGCAGGACGCCCAGTTGAATGAACAGGAACTCGTCGAAGCCGAGGCGACGGCGCGCCTGCTCCAGCTTTTCGTGAGTATCGGGAAAGTGAATCTGCGCGATGGCTTCCGACAGCGGCATCAACCCGGTTCGTTCGCGCACAGCGGGAGGCAGATGATCTTCCAGCATCGGCGCGCAGCGATCCACTGCCTGCTTGATCAGCGCACGCGCGCTCCGTTCGACCAGCCCGCGGGTGAGGGGATGGACCGGCACCAGACGCCCGACGTGAATCAGATCATCGTCGGTGAATGGTTGCCATTCGGGTGACGCCATCTGGCGCAAGCCGTCGTAAACGCCGATCTTCCCGCTCAACACAACTTTTGTGCCGACCAGGAAGCGCTGCGCCAGCCAGGGCTGGCGGAAAAAGACCACCTTGAGCGTGCCGGTTTCATCGCCGACCAGGATATCGAGCCGCGAGCCGCCACTCTTCATCGGCAGGGTGCGCACATCCAGCACTTCGGCAATGATGGTCTCAACCGCGCCCGGTTGCAGTTCGGCGATCGTCTTGCGCGAGGTGAAGTCGTCGTAGCGGTGAGGAAAGTGGTAGAGCAGGTCGCGGACGGTGTGAACGCCGAGGCGCCGGAACGACTGCACCATCTGGCGGGTGATGCCTGGTATGTCATCGAGCGGCGAATCAGGGGTGAGCGGGCGCGATGGAGCAGCGGGACGGGAAGAACGACGGGTCGGCGCGCGCGTCGGGTCGGCTGATCGAGCATCGTGTATCCGGCAAGCAGTTCGAGCGCCTGTTGCACCGGCTCGTAGCGCAGCGCAGCGCCAGCGTCCAGACGCCATGCGGTCAGGAAGCGCTCCAGACCTCCGGCAACGACGCTATCGTTACAGCCGCGACGCTCTTCCTCCGCCAGCAGTTTGCCCAGGCGAACAATCTGGTCTTTGCCGTCCATAGGGTCTTCTTATGAAGCCAGCAAACCGGTGATGCCAAGCGCTCCGGGTCCCATATGCGTGCCGAGCACCGCGCCGATCTGCACAGTGCGAATGCGGTCGCGCGCGAGCAGTCCCGCATCGGCGCAGGCATCTGCCAGCGATTCGGCTTCAACGCGGTCAGTCGTGTAGACGACGCTCAGTTCCTGATACGTGCCCCGCGCCTGTGCCAGTTCCAGCAAGCGCGCTGGGACGCGCCGCCAGGTGCGCACTCGCTCGACCGGCAACACCTGCGAGTCGCGCACCTCCAGGATCGGTTTGACATCGAGCAACGTGCCGAGCAGTGCGCGGGTGCGACTGATGCGTCCGCCGCGCTCCAGGTATCGCAATGTTTGAAGTGCTACATATGCGACCGTTTGATCGCGCAGGCGTTCAACCAGCGCAACCGCCTCGTCGAGCGTGGCGCCCTGCGACAGACGGCGTGCAGCGGCGAGCGCCAGATAAGCAATCGGCATGGCAATCGAGTGACTGTCAACGCAGACGATGCGCGCGTCCTCAACAAGACGCGCGGCCTGAACGGCGGCGCTGTACGTAGCGCTCAAGCCAGCGGCGACGCTCAACGACAGCACTGCGCTGCCGTCGCGCGTCAACTCCCGAAACACCTCCTCGAACATGCCAACCGATGGCGCCGAGGTCGTTGGAAGGTCGTCGTGTTCGGCGATCCAGCGATAGTACTCATCGCGGCTGATATCGATGTCGTCGCGCAGCGTTTCACCGCGCCGATGCAACAGCACTGGTACGACGTGAATATGGTATGCAGCGCGAACATCAGCCGGGATGTCAGCAGTCGAATCAACAACAATCTTGACCGACGGCATAGATCAATCGATCCCCTCGAAAACAGCCACGCCCATGGCGCCGGGTCCGAGGAATGCGCCGACGCTGGGACCAAACTGCGCGATCTGCACCCGGTCGCGCGGGAAGATTGGATCGACCTTTTCCAGCAACTTCTCGACATCTTCCGGCGTCGTTGCATACAGCGCCGTCACTTCGCGGACGCGGGGAAAATCTTCGATGAAGGTGTACAGCCCTTCAATGGCTTTGGCGCGGGTGCGGGTGCGTTCGTAGGGTACGATCTCGCCGTCGTCGAGCAGGAGCAGCGGCTTGATGCGCTGCATCGATCCGAGCACGGTGGTTGCCAGCGCCAGCCTTCCGCTATGCTCGAGGTATTCGATGGTATCGACGAAGAAGACCAGATGGCAATGCTGGGTCAACAGGCTGATCAACTGCGCGACTTCTGCCGGAGTTGCGCCATCGCGCACAGCGCGCGCCGCGTGGACGACGACCATGCCGAGCGCCATAGAGATCAATTTACTGTCGATGATCTCTACCCGACTGGACGACGCGGGCAAACGGCTGCGCGCCTGCTGCGCCACCCGATAACCCGGCACGAGGCGGCTGGAGAGATGGATCGAAAAGATGTGATCGTACTCCAGCGTCAGACGGCGGTACAGTTGCTCGAAGGTCGTCATTGGCGGCGGCTGCACCGCGATCTGCGCACGATTCTCCTGCATTGCCTGATAAAACTGATCTGCGGTGATGTCGAGACCGGCGCGATAACTCTGATTGCCAACGACAACTTGCAGCGGCACGATCTCGATCCCCAACTCGTGCGCAACACTCAGCGGGATGTCACTGGAACTGTCGGTGACGATTTTAATGCCAGCCATACGTTTCTCATTTCACCTGTACGCACATAGCGGCGCCTGACGGCATTTATTCAAGAGCGATGATAATATCGCAACCAGGCTGCCCGCTGGCGTGCATGTCGACATGCAGCGCGGGGAAAGCGGCGCGGATGGTTTCCGCCAGCATCGCTGCCTGGGCATCGTCGATCCCCTGGCTGTAGTAGAGCGTTGCGACTTCAGCGTCACTCGCTCCAATCTGGCGCAGCGTATGACACACATTATACGCATCTTGCGCCATTTCTGCAGGCGTTTCGGGCTTGTTGCCCTGGCGCCAGTTGAAGGTGATGACCCGCACACGTTCTGCGGCTGCCGTCATTGTCTGGACATTCTGATCAATCTCAGCCTGGAAGTTCAGCGCCAGCAGCGCGGCGATCCCCTGTGGCGGCGAGGTCGTCGGCACGACCTCAACGCGCCTGGCGACCTGGCGTGCAGCCGCCTGCGCCGTTTCCACCGCCTGCGGATCATTGGGCAGCACGAGAATGTCGCGCTGCGGCAGGCGCTCGAGAGCGGCGCGCCACTCATCAATCGTCGGCAGCGCCGTTGTTTCCCACACCAGATCGGCGCCCAGGTCGCGCAGGATCGCCGCATATCCGGCGCCCGACGCCAGCGCGATAATGCCAGGAGCGGTGGGCGCCTCGACGCTCTCCGCTGGCAGCGGATCCGCAGGCAGCGCCTCACCCGCATCGCGCGCAGCGCGCTGCAGGTCCATGTTGACCACCTCAATCTGATCGAGCGCGCCGAACTCCAGCGCCTGATTGAGCGCATCACCCGGGCGCGGAGTGTGAAGATGCACTTTGACCAGCGCCTGATCCCCCGCCACGACCAGCGAGTCGCCAAGCGCCGCAAAAACGCGCCGGATCGCGTCCAGCGACGCAATCGCCTTATGGATCACAAAACTGGTGCAATAGCCTGCGCTCCCGGCATGATCGTCAACAATCGCTGCTGGCGTAACCGCTGGTGCGTGCAACTCGCCCGTTTCGCCGCGCGCATAGCGCAGCAGCGCTTCGAGCAGCACAAGTAAACCCTGCCCGCCAGCATCGACCACCCCCGCCTCGCGCAGGGTCGCCAGCAACTGCGGCGTGCGCATCACAGCGGCGCGCGCTTCACGCACGGCTGCATCGAGCACGGCGCTCACCGACGCTTCGCCAGCGGCGATGGCGCGTTGCGCCGCCTCGCCAGCGCAGCGAATGACCGTCAGCATTGTGCCTTCGACCGGACGCAGCACGGCTTCATAGGCGCGGGCGCTGCCGTGCGCCAGGGCAGCCGCCAGTTCGCGCCCGCTCATCAGGTGATGTCCGGCGAGCGCCGTCGCAACGCCGCGCAGGATCTGCGACAGAATGATGCCCGAGTTGCCGCGCCCGCGCATGGTTGCCCAGTAGCCGACCCGCTCCGCCACCACGCTGCACGAGGGGTGCGGCGTAATGTCGCGCAGCGCGCCGCTCAACGTCAGCGCCATATTCGTCCCGGTATCGCCATCGGGAACAGGGAACACGTTCAGTGCATTGAGCGACGCCGCGTGACGCTCCAGATCGCGCGACGCTGTGCGTAATGCCTCCAGCAGATGCTCGCCATTCCACGCGCCCGTCATTATCGCCCTCCCACCCCCTGCACGCGAATGTTGACCGTCAGTTCGGGAAGGTCGAGCGCAAACGATAGCGCAGCGCGCACAGCGGATTGCGCAGCGTGCGCCACGTCGGCAATAGGTCTGCCTGTCTGGACGATCAGGTGCACATCGACCTCGAGATGGTTCTGATGCACATGCACCTCGATGCCGCGGCGCTCGTCGCCTGGCGGAAGGACACGCGGCGGACCCTGCGGATCGCTCAGACCGGCGACGCCATCAGTTTGCAGTGCGGCAGCAGCGGCGATTGAGGCGATGGCGCGCGGCGCAACAAGTATGCGCCCGGCTGGCGCTGTGCTGCTTGTGGCGTGATTGTTCATAATTTCTCCGGTTGCGTTGTGCATCAGAATGTGGTATAGTCTCCTGCTAGTGTGTCAACAACGTTGTGATATTCCTGGCAACGCCGGGGGAGCAGACTGATATGGCAAAGTGTATGGTTTGCAACAAGAGCGTCAGTTTTGGGCGCAACATCCGGCACAAAGCGTCGGGCGGCTGGGCGCGGCGCGCGCCAAAGACGAATCGCACCTTCAAACCGAATGTGCAGAAGACGACGATCATGGTCGATGGCGAAAAAGTGCAGATCAAGGTGTGCACCCAGTGCCTGCGCACGATGTATCGGGCGCGCTAAACGTCCCGCTCCTGATCGCTCAGGCTGGCGTCGCACGGCGATGCCAGCCTTGCTCATTAAAACGTCCGACATTATAGCGGATAGGGTCAGGACGTGCAATTCAGGACGTAGCGCCTGAGCGCGTGGGCGACGCCCGCCTCGGAAACCGGCGGCAGCACGGCATGCGCGCTTGCCTGCACCTGCGGCGCCGCATTCCCCATCGCCAGACCAAGCCCCGCCCAGGTGATCATCGAGAGGTCATTCTCCTGATCGCCGATCGCCATCACCGCCTCGCGCGGCGTACCCAGCGACTGCGCCAGGGCAGCCAGTGCGTTCCCCTTGCTGACATGCGGCGCAGTCAGTTCGCCAAAGATAGCGTGTGAACGAACGATTGCCAGTGCATCGCCAAATCGGGCGGTCAGGCGACGCAGTTCGCGCTCGACCACTGGCGGATCAGCGACGAACAACAGTTTGGTTGGCGGTACGCGCGCCACCAGGCGATCCAGTTCAGCGGTTACGGCAATCTCCGTCCCTTCGGGGTGAAAGGCGAGGTAGGGTTCGAGTTCCGGTCGATATGCCGCGATGTAATGAATATCGTCGACGTAGGCGATCACGAAGAGGTCGGCATCGAGGAGTTCGCGTACTGCCGCAGCCGCCAGATCGGCGGGCATTGCCGCGTGGTACAGCGTGGCGCCGGTGAGCGGGTGGCGCACCATTGCCCCCTGGTAGCAGATGATCGGCGTGCGAATATCGAGCTCGCGCGCAAACGGCATAGCGGCGCCAAATACGCGCCCCGTCGCCAGCGTGACGTGAATGCCGCGCGCCTGCACTGCGGCAATCGTTTCACGCACCTCAGGGTGGATGACCAGATCGCGGTCGATAACGGTGCCATCAAGGTCAAGAGCGATAAGCTGGAAGGGCATGGGTTTGTGTCCGTCGTACAGGATTCAAGAGCGACATCGAGAACCGAGAACTGAGAACTGAGAACCAAGAACCGAGAACCGAGAACTGAGAACTGAGACCGGAAATCGGGAAGCTCGCTCTTCGTGCGGTCAGCGAATAAACGAATGAGAGAACGAATAAGCGAATGGAAACGAATGCCGACTGCGCACCGGAAATCGGAGAGCTTGCTTGTTGTACTGTCAACGAATACACGAATGCGGGAACGAATAAGCGAATGGAAACGAATGCCTGCCGCCAACGAGGACTCGCCGGAAACGAGTGCTCGCCGAGAATGATCGCCTGCTGGAAACGACTGCCCGCCAGGAACGAACGTTTGCCGGGAACGAACGTGCAACGTTCAAGATGCAACGTGCAACACCTCCACCACCCTGTCCCGTCCGGCAAGGTCGCACCGCACACGCACCACGGCGGCTGGGAACGCCTGGCGCGCTAGCGCCGTCACCGCCTCCGCCTGGGTTGCGCCGATCTCCAGCATCAGTGCGCCGCCTGGTCGCAACGCCTGCGGCGCCCCCGCCAGCAGGCGACGATAGACCGCAAGACCATCGCTGCCGCCGTCGAGCGCCAGGTGCGGCTCGTGTAACCGCACGCCAGCGTCAATCTCATCAAGGATCGTATATGGGGGATTGCTGACCAGCAGATCGACCGGTTGCGGCAGCGGCGTCAGCAAATCGCCGCACAGAAGCGTAACACGATCGGTGACGCCATGCCGTTCGATGTTCTGCCGCGCCACTGCCAGCGCGTCAGGTGAAAGGTCGGTTGCGTAGATCAGGGCGTTGGGCAGATGCACCGCCAGCGCAATAGCGATACACCCGCTGCCGGTTCCAATATCGGCGATCAGAAGAGTATCGTGCGGGGCAAAATGCAGCCGCGCCCATTCAATCGCGGCATCAATCAGGGTCTCGGTTTCGGGACGCGGCACAAGCACCCGCCGGTCGACAACAAACTCCAGTCCATAGAACTCTTTGCGCCCGATGAGGTAGGCAACCGGTTCATGCGCTGCGCGGCGCAGCACCAGCGCGCGAAACGTCTGAAGCGCATCTGCAGGGATTGTCTCTCGAACCCCGGCAAGCACACGGACGCGCGACCAGCCCAGCGCATGCGCCAGCAGAATCTCAGCGTCCAGGCGCGGCGTCTCGCTGATGTCACGCAACGTGTCCACCGCCCAGGCGAGCGCCTGATCGATGGTTGCGCGAGAGTCGCGGAGCGTCACCCGCTACGCCTCGCAGGTCAATGCGCGTTCGAGCGCATCAGCCATGCGTCCGATCAGCGCAAAGGTCGCCGGATACTCGACCCGCTCCCGCTCCACCATTCCCGGTGTCCAGCGATACCGGGCGAGCGTTGCTGACGGTCGTTCAGCGCAGCTCAGGACGACTTCCCAATAGGTGACGTCGGACTCCTCGCGGTGCGGCGGGGATGAGCGCAGTTGCGCGATCCCTTCGCTCTCCTCGAGTTCCCAGACGGCCAGCGGCTCCTCCAGAAAACTCAACGCCCGGATCGTGGCAGCCGCGTGGTCACTGAGCCAGGCGCGCACATCGTCAACAACCGGCGCGGCATGGCGCGTCACTGCGAGTTCGCGGAGCGTCGCACTGAAACGATCCAGGTCGGCAAGATCGATGCGAGCATCGGCGGCATCGGAGGGGACCGCGATTACCCTTACGCCGTCATCAGTCCAGGAAAGGGCGCTCACCGCGTGCGGACCTTCGCTCGCCAGGCGCTTCAGCGTATCGACCATCTGTTTCCCGAGCATTGTGATTCCTCCCCGGCAGACCTAATCCATCTTCCGTTCCGAAAAATCGCGTCCATCGAACGTGATCAGCCGGCGCTTCTCGTCCACCACCGTTTCGAGGTGCACCGGTCGTGTCCAGATGCGCTGGATGTTGCGCAGCGTATCGCGCGCATAGTCCATCTTCAACTCGACCCCTTCGTAGCGGTGGCGCAGGTAGAGTTCGCCGCGATTGTTGTAGTTGCCGTCTTCGACATAGATGAACGGCTGACCGAAGTTCGTCAGGCGGAACAGGAGCTTCTCCTTGATCTCCTTGAACTCGCGCGACGCGATCTCATACATATCTGTATCACGATTGTAGCGGAATGTAAAGAGCTTCTGCCGCATTACAAACTCTGGCGTCAGGAATTCGTCGATGAACGTGACATCATTGTAGAGACGGCGTATCTCGAACAGTTTCTGACGCCCCAGTCCCAGTTGCTTATCCCAGTTGAGTTTGGCAGCCAGGTCTTCACACTCCTCGTACTCTTTGCCGAAGCGCCCGGTATTCCAGCGAAACTCAATGTCGCGCAGGAGTTCGAGCCCCAGTTTGTACGGATTGAGACGCCCGGGATGAACCGCAACCACGCCGGAGTGATGGTCGGCGAAGTCGATCAGTTCATCGTCGCGCAGCGCCTTCTTCGTCATGATTTCGGAGTGCCAGTAGCTATTGTGGTTAATGAACCCCTGTGCGGCGTAGCGGTGCGTTTTGTGCACCGAGATATCGTACACATGAGCGCGGCCACGCTCGATCGCCACGATCTCGTCCGACCAGTCCTCGCGCCTGAACCAGCGCCGGTCCTCGATATAGTGCGCCAGCGCCGCCTGCTTGCGCGCCAGACCGAAGCCGATTTCGGCGAAGAAGACGGCGGCGGAACGACCGGTGACACGGACGTGCCAGGCGCCATCCGCATTGGCGCGGCGGCTGGCAAGGATGCCGAAGTTGAGCAACAGCACCTGAACGGTTTTGCCCATTTCCTCGCTGGCGGTGGATAGAATGACGCCAGCCGCGCCTGCATAACCATCGCAGTCGTACAGTGCGCGCAGGAACGCGGCAACAACCGGCTTCGGCGAGCGCAGAATGACATCGGGCACAGTCTTCTCGCGCGCTGCAGCGCCGGTTTTGAGTCCAAGATGAGTCAGGAAATCCCGGACATCGCGCGACGAGAACGAGACGCGCCAGCGGTTCCCATCCCTGCGCCAGCGCGCTTCGATGCCGAACAGCGAGCGAACGAGATCGGCGAAGGCATGCGCCTGATCCTCATCGGCGGTCGTCAACCCGATGGCGCGTTTGACGGCGCTGACATGTCCATCGCCGCACAGGTACCCCAGGAACGCTGCCAGGCGCTCATCCACGACCTCTGGCACGCGAATGGAAGTCTGTCGCTGGATGATGGCGTCGTAGTCGGCGATGGCGGCGTCGTATGCTGCGACGAGCGGCGCCTTCGTTGGCGCGTGGACGCCGCGCACGCCGCGCCGGTAGCGGATGACCGTTTCAATATCAACATCCGCTTCGTCGGCGACCTGGGCGAGCGTCACGCGGCGGACCGGCGACCAGTCGAGCGTGACATACTGTTGCGCCCATAGATTCTGCCCGCCGCCAATCCTGACCCTGTCGCCGACCTGGAGTTCATCGAGGCGGCGCCAGTCGCCATCAGGCAGCATCACGCGATGGTTGACCGAGCCTTCAAGTTCCAGTCCGCGCCGCGTGCGGATCCTGATCGTCTCATAGTTCTCGAATGACGCCCAATCGTAGACGGCTTGCGGCGTTTCGCCGTCGCTCACCCGCACCGCCTGTCGTCGGGCGACGATATCGCCGAGGCGAAGCACTCCCTGATCGGTGAAGACCAGCGTGTCGTATCGGCAGCAGGCCCACCCTTCATTGAGTATCTTTGTCATCCCCTGGGGCGCGAAGTAGTACGCCTCATCGCGCACAATTTCGAGGATCGAGTGCTGCCAGCGTTCGAGCGGCGCATAGTTCATCAGGAAGAGGAGCACATCCTTCTGTGGATGCTCGGGGAACTTCTTCTGGCGCGCGCGTTCCTGTTCGAGGCGCTTGCGCTGCTGCTCGAGGAATTCCGGCGGGTTGATATAGTCGCGCATGTAACTGCGTTCGACCGGCAACCCCTCGACGACTGGCGGCTCGTCCTCCGCAATGACCGACTGATGGGTCTGCGCTTCGGGGCGTTTGATGTATGGCGCGTGATAGTCGATCAGGTTTTCGAGCGAGAGGCAGATATCAATGAATTCCTCAACCGTCTCGTAGCCATAGCGATCGATCATGCGCTGCACACGCGCAGCGTGGTTCGCCATTTCGTCGAGCATCTTGCGGTTCGTATGCGCGAACCACATGTTGTTCTTGAAGAAATCGACGTGCGCCGCGACATGCGCCATGACCATCTTCTGCGTCACCATCTCGTTGCCTTCGAGCAGGTACGCATACGCCGGATTGGTGTTGATAACCATCTCATAGATTGTCGAGCCAAGCCAGATATGGCCCTTCATGAGCTGGTCGTACTCCATGCCGAAGCGCCAGTGGGGATAGCGGATCGGGAATCCGCCGAGCGCCGCCGTTTCATAGAGGGTTCGATAATCGAGCACTTCATAAATGATGGGGAAGAAATCGAGCCCATACTCCTTTGCATAGGCTTCGATCTCCTCCCACGCAGCCTGCAACTCTGGGGGAAGACGGGTGCTTTTCATATATTGCTCATGCCACTTTTATGGGCTACCGGCCTTTGCCAAGAAAATCCTTAATCGCGTCGTAGATGTCGTCGCGATCAGCAATCTCCGAGATCACCAGCGCCTCGTGCTTACCCAGGTGCTCTTCAAGATCGTGCGCGAAGCGGCCCGACCCGTAGAGCGAACGCACCTGACCATAGCAGAACTGGTTGACCTTGGGAAGCAGTTGGGTGCGCAGCAGTTCAATACATTCGCGCGTATCGCCGCCACCCCAGTTGTCGCCGTCGGAGAAGTGGAACGGGTAGATGTTCCACTCATCAGCCGGGTAGCGCTCATCGATCAGTTTGTTGCACAGTTTGTACGCCGAGCTGATCTTGGTGCCGCCGCCTTCGCGGATGTGGTAGAACGTTTCCTGATCGACCTCTTTGGCGGCAGCGTCGTGCACAATGTAGCGAATATCGATCGCCTTGTACTGCGAGCGCAGCCAGGTTTCGATCCAGAACGCCGTAATGCGCACCAGCTCCTTCTGCTCGGCGCCCATCGAGCCGCTCACGTCCATCATATAGATGATGACCGCATTCGACTCAGGCTGAAGCGTTTCCTTCCAGGAGCGATAGCGCATATCCTGGCGGATCGGCACGACAATCGGGTCGGCGATGTTGTACTCTCCCGAGGAGATCTGGCGTTTGAGCGCCTCGCGGTAGGTGCGTTTGAAATGTCGCAGCGAGTCTGGTCCGACGCGGCGGATGCCGGAGTAGCGATCCTTCTGTGAGATGATATTCTTCTTGCCCTTCGGCTGGATATTGGGCAGTTGCAGCTCTTCGCCGAGGATCTGCGCCAGTTCTTCGAGGGTGACATCAACCTCGATGATATGCTGGCCTGGTTCTGAGCCCGCCTCACCCTGCCCCGACTGCCCATCGCCCTGCCCGATCGGATCGCCGACGTTGCCATCGCCCTGCCCGACGCCGCCGCTCTGGCGCATGCCGTAGCGGAACTGCGGCAGATCGATCTGCGGCAGCGGGATCGACACATACTTGCGCCCCTGGCGGCCGATCATCTCGCCCTGCGACATGTACTTGCGCAGATCCTTCTTGATCTTGCCGCGCACAATCTGGCGAAAGCGGTTCAAATCGCGCTCAACGCGGTGGATAGACATAGTGATGCCTTCATTAGGTGAGAGGCTACGGGTGAGAGGCTATAGGTGAGAGACTATAGGTGAGAGGTGAGAGGCTATAGGTGACCCTTTGCCTCTCGCCTCTTGCCCCTTGCCTCTTGCCTCTCGCCTCTTGCCTCTTGCCCGACTCAGTGCTTCATATCGCCGCGTGCGAAGATGCTGGCCACGTAGTTGAGCACGTCAGTCGCGCTCTGTTCGTTGTACCCGAAATCGCGGATCAGGCGCGCCTTGACCACATCGATCTTCTCCTGGGTATCCTTATCGATGACCCGTGAGACGAGCGACGTGAGCTTGATCGAGTCCTTCTGGTCCTCGAACAGCTTGAGTTCAAGCGCCTTATGCAGACGTTCGTTCGTCTTGTAGTCGAACGTTTTGCCTTCGATCGCAAGGGCGCCGATATAGTTCATGATCTCGCGGCGGAAGTCGTCCTTGCGGCTTTCGGGAATGTCGATCTTCTCCTCGATCGACCGCATCAACCGCTCGTCCGGCTCCTCGAACTGGCCGGTGAACTTGTTGCGCACGCGCTCGCGCTGCGTATAGGCTTTGATGTTGTCGATATAGTTGGCGCAGAGGCGCTTGATCGCTTCTTCATCGGCGCTGATAGCGCGCTGCACTTCGTTCTTCACGATCTCGGTATACTCCTCTTTCACCACCGAGAGCAGGTCGCGGTAGCGCTTGCGGTCCTCCTCTGAGGTGATGAGTGCGTGGTTCTTCAGACCATTCTCGAGTTCGTTGAGCACCATGAACGGGTTGATATACCCGTCCGCCTGATAATTGACCAGCGCGTTGGAGATTTTATCCTGGATATAGCGCGGGCTAATGCCCTGCATGCCCTCATTGGGCGCTTCCTTGCGCAGTTCCTTGATGTTGTCCTCGGTGAAGCCGGGCAGCGTGCGCCCATTGTAGAGCTTGAGCTTCTGCAGCAACGTCAGGTTCGGCTTCTTCGGCTCTTCGAGGCGCGTCAGCACTGCCCACATCGCCGCGACCTCAAGCGTATGCGGTGCGATGTGCACCTTGACCCGCTTCTTGTTGAAGTCGCGCTCGTAGATCTTGATCTCATCGCGCAGGCGGGTGATGTACGGAATATCGATGCGGACGGTGCGGTCCTTGAGCGCCTCCATGAACTCGTTGTTTTCGAGGCGGCGATACTCCGGCGAGTTCGTGTGCCCAATGATCACCTCGTCGATGTCGGTCTGCGCGAATTTCTTCGACTTGATCTTATGCTCCTGCGACGCCCCCAGCAGATCGTAGAGGAAGGCGACGTCCAGCTTGAGCATTTCGATGAACTCGATGATGCCGCGGTTGGCAATGTTGAACTCGCCGTCGAAGTTGAACGCGCGCGGGTCGGAGTCTGATCCGTAGATCGCAATCTTGCGATAGTTGATATCGCCCGTCAGTTCGGTCGAGTCCTGGTTCTTTTCGTCCTTCGGCTGGAACGTCCCGATGCCGATCCGGTCCTGTTCGCTGAAGACCAGGCGTCGCACCCGCACATGGCGGATGACCTGGCTCCAGTCACCCTGGTAGCGCAGCATGAGATCGCGGAAGTTGAAGCGACATGCCGGGCAGAGATCGCCTTCAATTCGAATCGGATATTCACCATTGTAGCCATCGGTCAATTCCTCGAGGAAGCGCTCGCGCGTCTCTGCCGGAATGAGGCGCAGCGGCTCCTCGTGCATCGGGCACTTCTCCCACTCCGACTCTGGCACCTGCCGCCAGTCCCAGTTTTCGGAGTCGATCACGCCCATATACCAGTCGAAGGTGTAGAGCGCGCCAGCATCGGTTTTCGAGTAGTGCTCAAGCCCGCGCTTCAGACGCCGGACAATCGTGGACTTGGACGAACCAACCGGACCGTGGAGCAGGAGCACGCGCTTCTCGGTGCCATACCCCTGTGCTGCGGCTTTGAAGAAGTTGACCAGGCGCATCAGCGGGATCTCGAGACCGAAGATGGCATCATCAGCGTCGAACGAGGGGTCGCTGAAGAAGTGATAGCGGATCAGCTTCTTCTTAGCGTCCATGAACTCCTCGTGCCCATACGACATGATCATGTCGTAGATGCGCTGGAATGCATTGCGTGTCACCTTCGGGTTGCGCGCGACGATGTCCAGATAGTCGCCGAAGGTGCCGGTCCAGTTCAGTTCCCGGAACTTTTTGAGATCCTGGAGTTCGACCACCCGCTGCAGCAACGAAACGCCGCTCTGGATTGTCATGAATTGTCCTCCTGGTTTGTTGCCGCCATTCGCGCGCTATGCGAATGCCTGCGGCAAAATGGACCGATCGCAACAGCCTGTGCCATTGCCGCCGGTCGGGTATCTGTGGTCCTGATAACGTGCATTGACTCCAACTGTAGATGGTGCACTGCCCCAACGAAGAGATGCGGCTAACCGCAGATATACAACACCCGCTGGTCGCTGCACCGATACAGCTAGACATCTCAGGGGGCGGGTAGGAGGTCCTGGTATTCCAGGTGTTGTTTATTATAGCAACCCGCGTATCGAGCGTCAAGGGAGTATTACACGAAATTCAGGATTTTGCAAAACAAATTTTCGCCAGCGTTACGATGCATCGTGCGTAAACGGGAACACGCGCACAATGTCGCCAATGCCGGCGCCCAGCGTTTGCGCCGCATTGCCGTTGCGCACGGCGATCTCCAGGTGATCGCTGCTGCCGATCAGCGCAACCAGCGCGCCAATCGGCACGTCGGAGTACGTCCGATACAGACCCTCGATCCGTTGTCCGATCAATTGGGCAACCATGCGCTCGCCGATCCCCGCCTCCTTCAGGTGCTTCAGCGTGATGTTCGTGATGCAGTTGCCGAAATGGTCGATATGGATGATGCGTCCGACAAGTTCGCCGTGCCGTCCGCGCGACGGTTGCTCAAGCATGGCTTCGACGATCTCTTCGCACCGCTCGCCAAACTCTGCTGGCGGAACGCCGAGGGTCAGGTGCGCCGCCACCGGCGCAAACACATCGCGCCCGTGGAAGGTGCTGCTGACATGCGGCAACCAGTAGCGCGACTCGGTCAGGTTGTAGACCGCGCACTTTTCCGCGCCCCACTGCGCGATCGCTTCGCGCCACACATATGTCAGCACGCCGTTATCCGGGGCGACATATGCAGCAACCGGGGTGGTCAGGATGATCCGGCGCCGCTTGCTGCCCACGCCTGGATCGACCACCACGACGTGCACCGTTCCCGGCGGAAAAAAAGCGCCGAAGGTCTGGACGATGTAGGCTGCCTGGTGGATATCCTGCGGCGCAATCTGGTGCGTGATATCCACAATGGTTGCTCTGGGCGCGATCCCGAGAATGACCCCCTTCATGATGCCGACGTAACTATCCGCCAGCCCGAAATCGGTTGTGAGCGTGATAATCCCTGATGGTTGCATACGCCACCTCGTCAAGAGCGTTCCACTTCCGCCTGCAATCGACCAATCTCCGCTTCGGCATCCGACAGTTCGCGCTGGGTCGTCAGCAGATGGTCGTGCTGGGTGTAGACGAAGCGAGTGTAGGGGTCGATGGCGTCGCGGATGCGGGTGATCATGCGGTCAAGTTCAGCGTTGAACTGGCGCTCCATCGTGTCAGCGAGCGTCTCACGCAGATCGGCGACGCGCTGATGGAACTGGCGTTTGATCTGGCGCCGCTTATTCGGGATGATGTACAACCCGCCGATCGCCAGCGCCCCGGCGACCAGGACGCCGGTCACGTCGAGCAGCGCGCCGTGCAGCAACAGCACCAGCAACGCGCCGATCCCGACAGCGCCCGCGCCGACCAGCGTCGAACTGGCAATCGCTGAACGCACCTCCTCGGTCAGCGCCTGCGCTTCCGCCTCACGATCATAGGTCGCAACGACCTTTTCCGCCTCACGGGCCACTGACTCGATCAACGCATTCCGGTTGTACTCGAAGGTCCCGCCGATCTCGCCGATCAGTCCGCTCCGCTGCTGCACCGCCCGTTCGCGGCGCAGATAGTCCATAACTCCCTGCCACATGCGCAGGTTCTTCTCCACCATCCAGTCGACCAACGCCTGCAGGCGCGCTTCGATCTGCTGCGGCACATCGGCGACCACCTCGTGCGCGAACGCCTCGCTGATCTCCTGCTGGCGACGCACCAGGTTGAACAGATTGCTGACGCGGATGGTATCGTCGAAGAAATGCATGCCGCGCAGTTCGAATTCATTGAGAATATTGGCGACATCGGCGCGATGACGCTGAAAATCGTCGGCAAGATCGCTGCGGAATTGCTCAAGTTGTCGCTCGATGTTCTCGATAGCGCCGACATCGTCGCGCAGCGACAGCAACCGATCCTCAACGGCGACCAGGTAGCGTTCCGCCAGCCGACGCGCCACGCCGAGCGGCGAGAGGAGTTTCAGACGCACCCGCTGCTCTTCGTCGAGGGTGTCGCTGATATACTGTTCGATTGCCGGGAAGCGGCTGGCGTCCCACAACGCCTGATCATCGCCATCGCGCGCCTGCCGCGCCAGCCGCGCTGAGACAGGGAAGATTTCGGGGCGCATACCGAACAGGTCTTCCGCATGCCTGCCAACGAATGCGACCACTTCCGTCAGACCAGCGTCGTCGAGCAGATCGGCTTTGTTGATGACGATCACGACCTTTTTGCCCCAATCGCGAATGAGTTCGAGAAAGGCGCGCTCACTGGCGGAAAACGGCTGGCTGGCGGACGTGATGAACAGCACCAGATCGGCGCGGGGGATGAAGTTGCGCGTCAACTCTTCGTGGCGCTGGATGATCGCATTTGTGCCGGGCGTATCCACAATCGCCATGCGGCGCAGCACATCGGCGGGGAAACGATACTCGACCAGAAACGCGCCGCTGACCGTTTCGCCGGGCGTATCGCCGTAGCGCAGAACCGTGATCCGGTCGGTGGTCGGGGTCACCCCCTCGGCGACCACCGGCGCTCCCAGGAGCGCATTGATGAAACTCGACTTGCCTGAATTGTACTCGCCAGCGACGACAAGGAGGAACAGTTCGTCGAGATTGGCGATCACATCATCGAGTATTCGGGCGTCAGCGGGCGCCACATCGACGCCGAACCGTTTCAATGCTGCACGCAGCGCCTCCAGCGCAGCGCGAATCTCCTCGAGCAGCGCCTCCTGGCGCTCGGTGAGCAGCTTTCGGCGGGTCAGGAACAGCGTCATACCAGCGCTCGCTTCTCAATCCTGAGTCAGGTGATCATCGAGATACCGTTTGAGCAATACTACCAGACGACCCAGATCATCGATCCGTGCGCGCATGTGGCCGATAATCTCGGCGCGCTCGCCATCGTCAAGCGTCTCGTTCGCCAGCCGGTTCACCTGGTCGCCAAGCGCGCTGACCGGGGCATACAGTTCGTGCAACACCAGCGACAGCGTTTGCGGTGCGGTCAACTCAGCCCAGGGATGCGAATCGGACGCATGATGATGCTCAGCCATCGGCGTGCTCCCCACGAGATGCAACGTGATTGCCGGTGTGCGGCTGGCAGAACCGGTCGAACCATTCCAGAATGCGGCGCATATGGTCGGCGCGATGACCCGGCTCGCCAGTACGGGTCAATTCGTGCCCTTCGCGCGGGTAGCGCACAAACTCAACGATCTGCTTTCGCCGGCGCAGGAAGGTAAACAACTGCTCCGCCTCGCTGATCGGCGTTCGATAGTCGCGTTCGGCGTGCAGAATGAGCAGCGGCGTGGTGATGCAGTGGGCATACGCCAGCGGCGAGTGTCGCCAGAGCAACTCGTGGTTCTCCCACGGGAACCCTTCAAAGACCAGTTCGACCAGTTCGTGCGCATCGCTGGTGCTGTGCTGCGTCAGCAGGTTGTAGACGCCGCGCGCCGCAGCCGCACATGCGAACCGGTCGCTGTGAGCGATCAGCCAGGCGGTCATATACCCGCCATACGAACCGCCGGTGACCGCCACGCGACGCGGATCGATATACCCGCGCGCAATCAGCGCGTCGATCCCGGCGTGAATATCGGGCGCATCGGCAAACCCCCAGTTCGCCTGCGTCGCCAGGCGCCAGGCGTTGCCGTAGCCGTCGGAACCACGCGGGTTGCAGAAGAAGACCACATACCCGCGCGCAGCAGCGGTCTGCCACTCGTGCCACATGCTGCGCACCCCCGGTCCCCACATCAGATGGGGTCCCCCGTGAATGTAGACCGCGAGGGGATAACCGCCAGGACGCGCCGGGTCGAAGTCGGGCGGATGGATCACCCACCCCTGCACCTCACACCCATCCGGCGCAGTAAAGACCAGTTCCTCGAACGGTGCGACGATCCGTTCGTTTAGCAACGGCGCGTTGAACGCCGTCAACCGGCGCTCGACGCCGCGCACATCGCAAGCGTACAACTCACAGGGGTTGGCGGCGTCCCCTGCCACAAACGCGATGGTCCCATTCCTACCGGCATCGAACTCGGCGATGACGCGGTCGTCGGGCATCTGCGCGAGCCGTTCGCACCCGCTGCCGTCCAGTGCGACGCGCCACAGCGGCTGCGCGCCGCGATACCCGGCGAGGCACAGCAACCCGTCGCTCCCCGGCAACCAGTCATATGCGGCGATGTTGAGATCGGCGGCGGCGGTCAGATCGCGCGGCTCGCCGCCGGAGGCGTCCATCACCACCAGCGACGTCGCTGAGGCGAACGGTTGACCCTCCGGCGAGCGGAGGCAGGCAATCCAGCGGCCATCCGGCGACGGTTGCGGCGCAAAATAGGTGAAACCGGGAGCGGTTAGACGTTGCGGGTCGGCGCGCCCTTCCGCCAGCACCGGCACGCGCAGCACATCAAAGAAGAAAAACTGCGAATCTCCCTCCGGATCGCGCGTGGCGGTCGTCAGCAGCGCCTGACCGTCCGGCATCCACACTGGCGCGCCAAAATCGAGGTCGGCGTCAGTGATGCGGCGCGGTGCGGGTACAGGCGCGTCATCATCGTCAGGAACTTCGACGACATAGATCTGCGCGTAGCGGTCGTCAAAGAACTCGACGCCAGTGCGATAGGGGAGGCGCCGCACCACGCGCGGGTCAAAGCGGCGCTCTTCTTCGTACTTGCGGCGCTCAGCCTGTTGTTTGCGCGTGAACTCATCCACAGGCTCAGGTTCCGGCTCGCCAGCATCCTCGCGCGCGCTCTCGGGCGCATTCAGGCGCGAGAGGAATGCAATCCGGCGTCCATCGGGGCTCCACGCCGGGTCGCTCACCCCCTGCAGCAGCGAGGTCAGGCGGCGCGCCTCGCCGCCATCGCGCCGTATGACATACAGTTGTGGCTGGTCATCGCCGCGCACGCCAACGAACGCCAGCCAGCGGCCATCGGGACTCCAGCGCGGCGCGGAGTCGTTCGTCCCGGAGGTGAAGCGGCGCGGCGGACCGCCGTCGGTCGGGGCGATCCAGATCGCGCGGCGGTTGGCATTCGCCGGACGATCAATCGTCACACGCACAAAGGCGACCTCACGGCCATCCGGGCTGATCTGCGGATCTTCGAGCCAGCCGAGGCGGTAGAGGTCGTCGATTACGAAAGGAGAAGCGCTCGTTTGCACAGATGGGTCCTGCACCGGAGTCGCCCAGCGCCCGGCGCCTGAAGTCGCGGGCTACGGTTGCGAAGCCCGCCTGCGCGGGCTAGACCGTGCGATACCGGATTATTTTCTCAAACTCCATCAGCCCGCAGCGCCCAGGCATGCCGGACCATTTTCTCAATCTTCATCAGCCCTCGCTCAGGACGTGGCAGCCCCAAAGGGGCTTTATGATCTCAGCGAGGGCTTCAGCCCGCAGCGCCCAGGCATGCCGGACCATTTTCTCAATCTTCATCAGCCCTCGCTCAGGACGTGGCAGCCCCATTTGGCGTAAAAACGCAATAGCGCAAGATTAAGGCTCTGCGCCTCTGCGCCTTTGTGTGAGTCATCAAGTCACGGGCGCCGCGCTGCAAGCGTCTCGGCTTCGTAGCGGCGCACCTCGTTCAGGAAACTGGCGCCGACCGGCACACCATGGCGGTAGCAGTACATATCCCAGACCGCGCACCACGGCATGCCCTTCAACTCTTCGAGCA
>JANWXL010000468.1 GCA_025055265.1 Roseiflexus sp. | reverse complement strand
CGAGGGCGTAACGTGGGTTCAGGCACAAATTGTCAGACCGCATGCTCCAGGGAAAAAATGCGCTTGCGAAAATGCGCCTGCAAAAAGTAACGCGGGTCCAGGAGCGAATTGTCAGACCGCATCCTGGCGCTGCAGGCTGATTAGTCAGTAAACGAAGTTTTCTGACTTTTTGCGACCTTGAGCACGGCGAAGGTCATACGTCATCAGGACGCGGGATGGTCTTCGCTGCACTGAGCCAATAAATCACCGGAAAACTTGCTTTACAGACTAATAAGCCCTCGCTCAGGACGTGGAAGCCCCAGAGGGGCTTTTACGACCTCAGCCAGGGCTTCAACCCGCAGCGCCCAGGAAGCCGCCTGACGAAATCATACCTGCACCCGCGCAGCGCCATTAGTTGACATCCCTTCCCTCGCCTGCTATCATTCCAGCGTCCGTAAAAATCCCTTTACCGATACCTGGCGTACCTGATGACTCCTCCCTGGAAACAGCGGCTCGATGCGCTGCGAATCGGTGATCTTAGCGCCATTTTCCGCACTCCAAAGCCGATCATTGGTATGGTGCACCTCTGGCCCCTGCCGGGTGCGCCGGGGTATACTGGCTACGGGATGCAGACGATCATCGATCAGGCGCTCGCCGATGCCCACGCGCTCGCCGAAGGCGGTGTCGATGGGCTGATTGTCGAGAATATGTGGGATATCCCGTTTCGCGCCGGTCCGCACGTGCAACCGGAGAGCATTGCAGCCCACGCCGTCGTGGCGCACGCTGTTCGCCGGGAGATCGACCTGCCGCTGGGGATCAACCTGGTGCACAATGGCGGTGTGGCGTTGCTGGGGATCGCACTGGCGGCTGGCGCCAGCTTCATCCGGGTCTGCATGTTCACCGGTGCGGGGGTGTGGGACACGGGCGCCTGGGATGAGGGATGCGCCGCCGATCTGATGCGCCGGCGCAAGGAACTGCACGCTGAACACATTAAGATCTTCGCCGATGTCGATAAGAAACATTCAGTGCGTTTCCCCGGCATCGACCTGGCGACCCATGTTGAATGGACGCGCTTCTTCGGCGCAGATGCGCTGATCGTCTCCGGTCGCATGACCGGCGATGCGCCCGATCTGGAGAAGGTGCGACAGGCAAAGGCGTTGTCCGGCGACTGTCCGATCCTGATCGGCAGCGGCGCCGATGAACGGAATATTGCCGCCTTCATGTCAGTAGCGGACGGCGTGATCGTCGGGTCGAGCATCAAACAGAACGGTCGGATCGAAAACCCGGTGGACGTTGAACGGGTGCGGCGCTTCGTTGCGGCAGCAAGATCGCATACGTGAAATGCTGTTGTGCATGTGATGAAAACCACAGAGACGCTGAGGACGCAAAGGACGATTATTCGCTTATTCGCTGACGCCATTCGCTTATTCGCCGACGCCATTCGTTTTATTGACACCACAGAGACACTGAGGACACAGAGGGCGATTATTCGTGTATTCGTTGACCCATCCACTTATTCGCCGATGTCATTTGCTTACCCGCCGACGCCATTCGTTTTATTGACACCACAGAGACACTGAGGACACAGAGGACGATTATTCGTGTATTCGTTGACCCATTCGTGTATTCGTTGACCCATTCGTTTATTCGCTGACCCATTCGTTTATTCGTTGACTCATTCGCTTATTCGTTGACCCATTCGTTTATTCGCTGACCCATTCGCTTATTCGCTGACCCATTCGCTACTGACGATAGAGGCGCACACCATGAGTCTTCACGGCAAGGCTGCACTGGTCACCGGCGGGGCGCGGCGGTTGGGGCGGGCAATCGCGCTGGCGCTCGGTCGCGCCGGGATGCGCGTGGCCATTCATTACCATGCGTCGGCATCGGCGGCTGAGGAGGTTCTGGCGGAGCTGCGTGCCGTTGGCGTTTCCTGTATCGCCATCCCTGGCGACCTCAGCCGCACTGCCGACTGCGAGCGCGTGGTGGACGAGGCGCTGGCGCAGTGGGGCGGTCTTGATCTGCTGGTCAACAACGCAGGCATCTGGGGACCGACGCCAATCGGGAGCGTGACTGAAGAGCAATGGGATGAGTTGCTGAATACCAACCTGCGCAGCATGTTTTTCGTTGCGCAGCGCGCCGCCGACGCCCTGCGCGACTCACGCGGCTCCATCGTCAACATCGCCGATGTCGGCGCCAGACGACCGTGGCGAAACCACACCCCCTATCTGGTGAGCAAAGGCGGCGTCGTCACACTGACCAGAGCGCTGGCGAAAGACCTGGCGCCTGAGGTGCGCGTCAACGCGATTGCACCGGGTCCGGTGCTTCTCCCTGACGACTGGAGCGCTGAACAGGCCGCCCAGGTCGCACGCACGACGCTGCTACGGCGCGTCGGCAGCCCGGAAGATATTGCAGGGGCTGTGCTGTACCTGGCGCAGGCCGGGTACGTGACTGGCGTCATTCTGCCGGTGGATGGGGGGTATCTGCTGCACTGATCTCTTCGTTGACGATCTCACCGCTGCGACCGCCGCTCTTGCGCACCAGACGGATCGCGCCGATCTGCATGCCGCGGTCGATGGCTTTGCACATATCGTAGATCGTCAGCGCCGCGACGCTCACAGCGGTCAGCGCTTCCATTTCGACGCCAGTTTTGCCGACGGTGCGCACCGTCGCTTCGATCTGGACGGTTGAGGTTGCGGTATCAAGGCGCACATCCACCGCCACGTGCGTCAGCAACAGCGGATGACAGAGCGGGATCAGGTCCGGCGTGCGTTTGGCGGCCATGATGCCAGCGATCCGCGCTGTGGCAAGAGCGTCGCCTTTGGGCATATCGCCAGCCGCCAGGCGTTGCAACGTTTCAGAACGCATACGCACCTCGCCGCGCGCCACTGCCTCGCGCAGCGTCTCGTCCTTCGCGCCGACATCGACCATGCGCGCTTTGCCAGATTCGTCAAGGTGGGTCAGATTACTCATCGTTCGGGGGTGTAGAAATGGAAAAGCCGCTCGAATGAGCGGCAACCTGGAGCGGGAGACGGGATTCGAACCCGCGACCTATACCTTGGCAAGGTATCGCTCTACCAGCTGAGCCACTCCCGCA
>JANWXL010000466.1 GCA_025055265.1 Roseiflexus sp. | reverse complement strand
GTGCGGACAGGCTCCCTTTGGCCAGCAATTCGGTCAGGGTGGCGCGGTCCGGGTCAGTCAGCGTGAGGTGTTGTTTTTTCATACTGCCAGGGTACATCATTTCCGAGCTAAACGCAAGAAAACTTGCTTGACAGACTACTTATTGTTTTTGAGAAAATAATCCGGTATCGCCCGGTCTAGCCCGCGCAGGCGGGCTTCGCACCCGTAGCCCGCGGCTTCAGGCGCCGGGCGAGTGGCGGATAGCGGAATAACTATTCAAAAACCATCAGCCGCCGAGCGCAGCTTTGCAGGCATTGGCATACCGGATTCATTTCCTATCTTTCTCGCTGTGTTACAATCAAGGCAGTGAAACTTTCGTGCAGGCAGGAAGATGATGAGCGCCGCACTGACCGATCAGACAAACGCCGCCAGCGCAACAGAAACCGGTCCGTTCTACGGATGGCGGTTCATCCGCCGTGAACTGCCGGATGGCACGATTGAATGGGATCAGGTTCCATTAACCTACGAAGATGTGTTGCATCCTGAAGAGGGGGATCAGGTGACCCGCAGCAGTCTGCACCAGCGGCGCTGGCACTATCTGCGCGAAGTGTTCGAGCGGCAGGTCGCTGATGATCCCACCGCCGTCGTGCTCGATGATGTGCGGATCGAATGGGACGTGCCCGATCTCGAGCCGCACAGTCCCGATCTTATGGTTATCTTCGGGGTGAAAGAGCGCAAGGACTGGAGCACGTTTCGCGTTGCTGAGGAGGGGGTGCGTCCAGCGCTGATTGTGGAGATTACCTCGCCGGAGACGCGCGGGCACAATGTGATCACGAAGGTCGATCACTACGAACTGGCAGGCGTGCCGCTCTATGTGATTGTCGATGCAGTGGATCGTCGCGGTCAGCCGGGGGTGCGCCTGATCGGATACCGGCTGACGCCGCAGGGCTATCAGACGCTGGCGCCGGATGAGCAGGGACGGCTATGGCTGGCGCCGGTGCGCGTCTGGCTAGGGGTGCGCGACGGCGACATCATTTGCTATGATGAAGCGGGCAACCCGCTTGGTGATCACCTTGCGCTGGCGCAAGCGCTGCGAGAAGAGGAACATGCCCGCCGCGCCGCCGAAGCCCGTGCGGCAGAAGAGGAACGCGCCCGCCGCGCCGCCGAAGCCCGCGCAGCGGAAGCTGAAGCGCGCGTGCGGGAGCTCGAAGCGGCGCTACGACGGATCCAGCAGGGGCATTAATAATTCCGTTATCGCCCGATCCAGCCTGCGCAGGCAAGCGCCGTAACGGGGCGCGCGAAATCGTTCACCGCAACCACGACCGCAGCGCCTCAACTTCATCAGTCGCTTCCCATGGCAGATCTAGGTCCGAACGACCGACATGTCCGTACACCGCCAGTCGTCGGTAGAGGTTGCCATTGCACATCATTGCAAGTTCGCGCAAGCGTAACCGGCGGATAATTCCGCCAGGGCGGAAATCGAAATGCGCGGCGACTTTATCGGTCAGCGTATCATCATCCAGGCGACCGGCGCCGAATGTTTCGACCCGCACACTCACCGGTTCCGCAATGCCGATGGAGTAACTCAGTTGCACCTCGCACTGTTCCGCCAGACCGGCGGCAACAATATTCTTGGCAGCGTGGCGCGCAGCATAAGCGCCAACCCGGTCAATGCGGGTCGGGTCTTTGCCGCTCAGTGCTGCGCCGCTCTGGCGCGAAAAGCCGCCATAGGTGTCAACGCCGTTCTTGCGCCCGGTCAGACCAGCATGTAACGCCGGACCGCCCTCGAAGATCGCACCTTCAGGGTTGATCTGAATCCGGGTGCGATCGTCCGGCGCATACGGCTGATCAACAAAGGCGGGACGGATGACCTGTTCCATCACATCATTGCGCAGCGTCGCCAGCGAGACGCGCGAGTCGCGTTGACTGGCGAGCAGGGTGATGCTATCAATGCGCTGCGGGATGCGCCCGGCGAACACAACGCCAACCTGACACTTGGCATCGGGCGCCAGGTAGTGGAGCGACTGCTGACGCACGAGGTCGTACTGCCGCATCAGACGGTGCGCGCACCAGATCGGCAGCGGCGCAAGGTCCGGCGTATGAGCGCACGCATACCCGAAGAGGGTCACATTCTCCTGCGCCGTCAGTTGCATCGGATCGTCGAACCGCGGGCGGAAGCCGTTCATTTCGCTCAGGCTGGTCATGACGGTGCACGTGCGCCCGTTGAATGCGCCCCGGTCGTATCCGACCTCAAGAATGATTTCGCGCGCAGTGTTGGGAATATCAACAACCGCATCAGCGGCTACTTTGACCGACACGAATAGAATGCCGGTCGAGACAGCGCATTCAGCGACGACCGATGCGAACGGATCCTGCCGGAGATAGTGACCGACCAGCGCATCGCTGATCTGGTCGCACAGTTTATCCGGGTGCCCGGCGCTGACCGACTCAGACGTAAAGATGTAGTGTGATGCCATCTCCTCACCTCTCCTCGTGCGTCTCCTCTCTGACAGACGGTGGGATGACCCCCTTCTTAATCTCATTGATGAGCAATGGCGCAAGCGCGGCGCCCGCTACAATCGCCCAATCGAGCAGTCCCAACGGCACGGCGCCGAGAATGCCGCGCAATCCTGGCAGGAACGTCGCCAGCGCCTGGAGACCAAGACCACTGCCGATAGCCAGCGGCATATACGGGTTGGGCGGGCACGCTCCGCGCTCAAAGATGCTGTGGCGTTCTGATCGGCAACTGAGCGCGTGGAGCAATTGCGCGGTCGTAATGGCTGAGAACGCAATCGTGCTGGCGCGCGGTCCGATGCCGTAGCGAGACAGCCCTATTCCGTAGGCGGTCAGCGTGCTGGCAGTCAGCAGCATGCCTTCAAACCCGATAGTCCGCAGGTCGGCGCGCGAGAACATCGGCGCGTGCGGATCGCGCGGCGGGCGCGTCATCACATCCGCCTCCGGCAGTTCGACTCCCAGCGCCAGTTCGGGGAAAATGTCGGTCACCAGGTTGATCCAGAGCAACTGGATCGGATTGAACGGTTCGCCTATTCCGATAGCGGTGGCGATCAACGTTACGGCGATCTCGCTGGTATTGCTTGCCAGAATGAAGTGGACCGCCTTCTTGATGTCGTCGTAGATTGCGCGTCCCTGCTCGACGGCGATGATAATCGTCTGCAGATTATCGTCGCGGATCACAATGTCGGCGACTTCCTGCGCCAGCTGGCTGCCTTCGCGCCCCATGGCGATGCCGATATCAGCCGCGCGCAACGCTGGCCCATCGTTGATTCCGTCGCCGGTCATCGCCACCACGCGCCCGGCGCGCTGGAGCGCCTGCACGATGCGCAGTTTGTGCGCCGGACTGACGCGCGAGAAGATGTCGATCCGTTGCGCCAGCGAACGCAGCACATCGGGCGGCACATGTTCAAGCTGCGCGGCATCGAGTCCTTCCAGGCGCCCGTCGTGGCGCAGCCCGATCTGACGGGCAATCGCGTGCGCTGTCGCGCTCTGATCGCCAGTCACCATGATCGGATGGAGACCAGCCGCGCGGAAACGCGCCATCAACTCGCGCATGCCGGGGCGCGGCGGGTCGGCGATGCCTGCCAGCCCCACCCAGATCAGGTCGCGGCGTTCTTCCGGCGGATCGCTGCCATAAGCGTAGGCGACGCCGAGCACACGCAGCGCCTGACCCGCCATCCGCTCATTTTCGGTCACGATGCGCACGCGATCGCGTTCGAGGAGCGGCTGGACCACGCCGTCGCACAGGTGGCGATTGCACATCGCCAGCACCTGATCCGGCGCGCCCTTAATCGCCAGCAGTTTATCGTTGCCATCGGCATGCCAGGTGACCATGTAGCCGCGCTGTTCGCTGCGCGGTTGCATACGCAGCAGCGGATGACGCTGGCGTAGTGCAACTACATCGATACCGGCGTCGAGCGCCGCCTGCACCAGCGCGATCTCGGTCGGCGTGCCGTGCAGGCGGGGTGACCCATTGGTCATCTCGATACGCACTTCGCTGCACAGCGCCGTCAGTTGCAGCAGATACGTCAACTCACCGGCGCGCACGCCATCGGCGCCATCCCTGTCGCAGCGGAACGTCGCCTCTTCGTGGCGGTAGAGGGTCATTCCAGCGAAGACCGCCATCAGCGTCATCTGGTTCAGCGTGATTGTACCAGTCTTATCGAGGCAGACATCCTGCACCGCGCCGAGCGTCTCCACGGCGACCAGGCGGCGCACAAGAATGTTCTGGCGTTCCAGCCGCCGCAGACCAAGCGCCAGCGTCGTGGTGGCGACCGTTGGCAGACCTTCAGGAATGGCGGCGACTGCCAGCGACACCGACGTTTTCAGCATCATCAGGAAGCCATGACCGCGGAGCAGCCCAATGACAAAGACGCCGCCGCAGATAGCGAGCGACAGGATCGCCAGTTGGCTGCCCAGCACCCGGAGTTGTCGCTGCAACGGAGTTTCGGGCTGTTCCGCTTCGGCGAGCATCCGCTGGATATGCCCGACTTCGGTGAAGGCCCCGGTCGCAACCACCAGCGCGCGCCCGCCGCCGCCGGTCACGGTGGCGCCGCGATAGACCATATTGATGCGACTGCCAAGCGGCGTCTCACGTCCCAAAACCACATCGGCGCGCTTGGCAACTGGAATGCTCTCGCCGGTCAGCGCCGACTCGTCGACGGTCAGATCGTCCACCTCAATCAGGCGCGCATCGGCAGGCGTCGGCATGCCGCGTTTCAGCACAATCACATCACCCGGCACGAGTTCTTCGCCTGGAAGATCGTGCTCAACGCCGCCGCGAATCACGCGCGCAACCGGCCTGGCGCCGCGGCTGAGTCCGGCGATGGTCTGTTCCGCCCAATGTTCGGTAAAGAAGCCAATCCCGGCATTGATCAGCACGACGCTGAGAATGACAACGCCGTCTGCGACGCCGCCGGTCGCAATCGACAGAATCGCTGAGACGCCAAGCAGCGCCACAGGCAGGCTGCTGAACTGTTCAAGGATCATACTGAGCGTCGAGCGGCGGTGAATATCCGGCAGCGTATTGGCGCCCAGTTCATGCAACCGTTGCCGGGCGACTGCGGGATCCAACCCGTCGTTCAGCGACGTGCCAAGAATGCGGGCGACATCGGCAACCGGCATGGTGTGCCAGGGATGCTGCGCCTGTTGCTGGTCAGCTTCATCGGCGCCGGTCAGCACCCGGACCAGTCGCGCCTGCACTTCCTCAACGCTCAGGGTCGCGTCGAAATGGACAAGAACTGTGCCGGTCAGCGTGCTCGCCGAGACGGCGTGAATGCCGGGTTGACGCGCCAGGCGTCGCTCGATGCGCTCTTTCTGCGCCGGGTTGCGATGCAGACCGGCGGGCCGGAAACGCGCTCGTCCCGGCAACTTGTGGACAATGACAACTGTGACCGGCGCTGGTGGCGCGGCAGGAGCGGGTGGCGGAGGCGGCGCAGGAATCTCGCGTGCCGGGGCGGTCGGAATGGTCAGAATCGAGAGCGGCGTCGTCTGGCTCAGTACATTGCCAGCAGAGATCTGCACCACGTCCTGTGCGCCCTGTGGACCCTCAATACGGCGCAGGCGCACGAGCAAATGTTCAGTCATCCCCAGCCAGCGCAGCCGCATATCCCCCGGTTTCAGCGCCACATCGCCCCGCTCATCGATGATCAGGGTCAATGTCCGATCGACCTGAACGGTCACCGTGCCAATTGGAGTGCTCTGGGGGATGGCGTGCGGTTGAGCAAAATGGAGTTCGATAATCGGCTGGTCACCGATCCGGGTGACATAGATCTCGTCCAGCGACTCGACCACCTGCGGGTAGGGGAGAAACTCGTCGAGCGCCTGCCGGACATTGCGGGAATCGAGCGCCTCGCGCAGCGCCGCACCGGAGATCAGGCATGGTCCGCGTGCGCTCAGTGCGACCAGCAGATCACGAAACGTGCCACCTTTCCCAAACGCTGTTTCGAGAACAGGCAGGAGATCGGCAGCGCCCAGAACGGGCGGGGAGGAAGACGGCTGGATCGCAAGGACTGTCGAGGTCATACTAAGAGCCTGATGTAAGAACCCGCCACAAATCGCGTCAACCCTGTCGAGAACTGCTATCGCGTTCCGCCCGACGGGCGCGGTGCAATGCAAGAATCGCCAGCGCGTGCGCCATCAGCGTGCTTGCCGGTCCCAGCGCCTGACCGCGCAGCGTTTGCACGATACTGGCGCCGACCAGCCCGACAAACACAACCTCGAGCAGATCGAACGAGCCGTTCGATGAACGCTGGATGACCCGATCAAGCTGATCGATGCGCGCAGCCGCAGCGTTCAGCACCGGGTTGGCGGCTGGGGGCGTCTCCTCGATAGCAAACAATTCGAGATCGACCCCATCGCGCCGCAGATCATCGTCCGTGCCGCTATAGCGGAGCAGAACGCTGGCAGTCAGCGGGTTGGCTTCAACAAACATCACCCGGCGACAGGCGGCGAGTTCGCGTTCGATGCGCGCGAAGTAGGCAGCATCACCTCTACGCGCCGGGATGCGCACGCGCACACGATCCCCGGTGCGATGCGCAATGTAACCGGTGGGCAGCATACCTGCGCTTTCACCTCACGTCTCGATACGCACATCCACTGGCGCCTGATGAGCGGCGCCTTGCGTTTGCAATTCAACCTGCACTTCGGCTGCGATGTCGCTCAGCGTTTCTACAAGCAGCGCCGCCATTTCGCGTCCGCGTTCGTACCCAAGAATTGCTGCCTTGACCCCCTGCTTGAGCGCAGGGCGGGCAAGCGGCGCTAGCAGCGGCAGTACGTCGCGCGCGGCAAGGGTCGCGCCGACGCCAAGCGCAATACCGGTTAGGAGGCTTCGTGTGTCAGCCACGGTGTATTCCTCAATCAGCGCACCCTAGTGAGTATGCTCCACATTATAGCCGCGAATCGGGCATTCCGACAAATGCTCACCTTAGACTGCCGATTGCTTCGAGAAAAGCCGCGCCGTGCAATCCCTGCGCACGAGCAGCCTTCGCCTCACTCAAATCCATAACAAGGTCGCTCCGAATATCGGGCCATTGCAGACCGACCAGACGACCCTGGCTCTTCCACAAACATACACGCTGTCAAAACGAATGCCGCCAGAGCAAGGCTGATGAGTCGTTTCATGATGCTCCCTTTCGCCGTTTGGGGGAGGCGGTCAGCCGAACAACCTGTCGATGACGCTCCGGTAGCACTCGTAGCAGATCATGTTCACCAGCTGCGGCGGCGGGTCGTGCTTGGGGAGGCGCAGGCGCTGGATCGCCTCTTCGACCTCAAACCATCCCTCGCCAGGGACATGCACCTTCTTGCACCAGCTACAGACCGACACGACATCTGGTGATCGTTCCCGTGTGACATCCAGCAGCGCCACATACTCGCGCGCCTCTTCATGGGTGATCCGACTGTTAAAATCAACGCTCCCATCCGGGAGCGGCGCAATCTGCAACTCGATCACGCGGCGCGCTGTCGGCGAGTCGCAGCGCATCTGAACGGTGACGGTTTTGCCACGGCGCACACGACTCAGGATGAGCCGGTAAAGATGGCGTGTTTCCGGGTCGCTGATGAACTTCCAGATCGGGCGGCTCCAGACATTGGCGGGGGTAAGGTGCGCGCCGTCGTTCTCGCGCGCGAAGGCGAGCCACTCATCGTTGAAGAAGATGATGCGGTCGTGGTCGTCAATACGGTAGGCGAATGTGCGTGGGGCAGGAAGGAGTTCCATTGGAAGCCTCTGCCGTCTGGCAGTTGACGCGCGGCGGAGGCTGATGCGCGCTGCGCCTCCGTGGCGCGTATGAGAAGTCACCACTTACATTGTACGACCAGCGTCAAGAATCATACCACACTGCGTTACAAATGGTCGGCTCGTCTTCTGGTATCATGGAAGCGACACTGCCTGACAACGAAGGAGCCATCCATGTCCGCTGTTTCTGCGCCCGCCCTGAGCAATCTCTACGCCGCGCGGGCGAAGACTCTCGCCCCCGCTCAGATCTGGCCCGAACACGAAGGCGATCTGATTTCGCTGGCGTATGGCTTTGCTGCGCCAGAACTGTTCCCGACCGACGATCTCCTTGATGCTGCTGCTGAGGTGCTGGAGGAGGACGCCGCTGAGGGGTTGAACTATGCACCGACGTACCCCGGTCTGGTGCGATTCGTTGCAGATCGGCTGCGCGCTCAGGGAACGCCTGCCGAACCGGGGAATGTGCTGATTTCCTACGGTTCCAGCCAGGTGCTGGCGCTATTGCCGCAGGTGTTCATCGACCCTGGCGACGCCGTTATTGTTGAGGGACCGACGTTTATGGGCGCGGTGCGCCATTTTGCGCTGGCAGGCGCGCGTCTGATCACGGTTGATGTTGACGAGCATGGCTTGAACGTGGATGCGCTCGAAGAGACGCTGCGCGGTCTGGCGCGGCGCGGTCAGCGCCCCAAGTTCATTTACACGATCCCGACCTTTCACAATCCGAGCGGTACGCTGATGCCGCTGGAACGCCGGCAACGACTCGTGGCGCTGGCGAAAGAATATGGCGTTCTGATCGTTGAAGATGACGCTTACGGCGATCTCTACTTTGAGAGTCCGCCGCCGCCGCGTCTCTCGGCGCTCGATCACGAGGGATGGGTGTTGCAGGTCGGCACCTTCTCGAAAATCCTGGCGCCAGGGTTGCGCATGGGGTGGGCGTGCGGCAACCACGAGATCATTCAGCGCCTGGCGAGTTTCAAAGTTGAGGGGTCGAGCGGTCCATTCCTGACGCGCATGGTCGAACGGTACTGCGCCAATGGACGCCTGGAGCGCCACATTGCCGATCTGCGCGCTGCGTATCGGGCGCGCCGCGACGTGATGCTGGCGGCGATTGCACGCGAGTGGCCCTCAGAGGTGCGGGTGATGAAGCCTGAAGGCGGTTTCTTCGTCTGGGTGCGGCTGCCGCAAGGTCTGAGCGCGACGGCATTGCTCGCCGAGGCGGAGAAGCATGGCGTCACGTTCGTGCCGGGAACCCATTTTTATGCGAACGGCGCGGGCGACGACGCCTTCCGACTTTCGTTCAGCTTCGTGCCGCATCAGCAGATCGAGGAGGGCATTGCGCGGATCGGCGCTGCGTTTCAGACGCTTAGGGCGTCGCGCTGACCGGGCGAGAGGGGAGAAGCGAGAGGGGAGCGGGTTGAAAGTTGAGAGCACAAAGATCGGTGCGCCTGCTGCCGTCATCCCTTCCTCTGCCCTCGCGCCTCGCGCCTTACCCCTCTTGCCTCGCGCCTCCTTCATCCCGCATACAGGTAAAGCTCGCCTGGCTGCAACAGGTGGCAGCGCATAAATGGCGCCCGACGGTCGATCTCATCGAAGATCATGCCGGGCGACACCCGATTACTGGCAAACAGGTCGTTGTGCATGCCAATCAAGACCTGTGCACCGATGGCTTTCGCCAGTTCAACCGCCTCGCCGGGCCACAGGTTGCCGATGATTCCCTCGCGTTCGCGGAAGAAGTCGCGCCCGTTGATCGGCAGGAGCGCAATGTCAATCGAGCGGCCAGCGAGCGCCGCCAGCAGTTCGGGGAAAATGATTGTGTCGCCGCTGTGATAAACCGTCACGTCGTTGCACTCGATGATGAACCCCATCCAGCGTGAGTGACCCGCTGCATCAACCTCGTACTCATAGTGCGCGGCTGGCGTCGCCGTGAACGCCAGCCCCGCAACCTCAACGCGCTCACCCAACTTCGGCGTGATGATCCGCCCAGCGGGAATGCCGGCATCCAGTGCGATCTGGCGACCCTGGAGCGATGCCACGAGCAGTGCCGACGGCGACGCCGCCATGAGCGGCGCCAGCGTCGCCGCGTCGGTATGATCGAGGTGCTCGTGGGTCGCAAACACCACCTGCGCGTGGGTGATCAGCGCCGGATCGACCGGAATTGGAAATCGCCGCGGCGGTCCTCCGATGTCTTCCACTGAATTGGAGAGGTACGGGTCGATGTAGGCGATTGTATCGCCGCCTTTCAGCACGAAACCTGCCTGCCCGAGCGACCAGAGCGCCAGTTGGCCCTGGGGGACCGTCAGATGATCGATCTGTGCGATTAGCG
This sequence comes from Roseiflexus sp., assembly GCA_025055265.1. Lineage (GTDB taxonomy): Bacteria > Chloroflexota > Chloroflexia > Chloroflexales > Roseiflexaceae > Roseiflexus. The sequence continues at coordinate 77 of JANWXL010000466.1, read as the reverse complement.
TCGCACTACGCAGTGAGGTCATGGGTTCCTCCAGCGAAAGGGTCAACGAATGAACGAATGGGTCAACGAATGGGTCA
>JANWXL010000465.1 GCA_025055265.1 Roseiflexus sp. | reverse complement strand
TGACCCATTCGTTTATTCGTTGACCCATTCGTTCATTCGTTGACCCATTCGTTTCCGGGAGAGACACGTGGAACCAACCGAAAGCGACCCCTGGGGTGACCGGTTCAGCGACGCGGAACGCGCGCTCCTTGCGCCGTTCGTAACCGATGTCGATGCACCGGTCTTTGGCCTGCGCAATCTGCCCGATGTGGTGCGCGGCGCGCTCTTCTCGCGCTACAGTCGCTCCGACAAGAGCCTGCGCCGCATCCTGCTCGATGAGTTCATTCAAGCCCCCGAAGCCGACTTCCAGGCCATCGTAGCACTCAGCGCCGATGCCGCCGCGCATCAGATCGTCGCCGTACACCGCGCCGAAGCGTTCTATGAGCGCGTCCTGATCGGCTACGGCGACGACTCGGTGGCGGAACTGGGCGGCGCCCACGTCGCCTGTGAGGGAGTCAGCAACATCGCCGCCAAAGCGCTCGAAGATAACCGGATCGGCATCAGCCCGCTCGAAAAATCGACTCGCTACGTCGCGTTCAACCGCAAGGTCGAAGGACGGTACCGCTACCTCCGTGAAGCGACGATCATGGCGTCGCGCCACGCATCCGCCTACGAAGCGGCGATGGACCATCTGTTCGACACATATTCAGCATTGATCGAACCGACGCTTGCCGCCGTTCGCGCGCACATTCCCCGTGACGAGGGCGTTTCTGAACGCGCCTACGCCAGCGCCACCCGTGCCAGAACGTTCGATCTGTTGCGCGGGCTGCTGCCAATGGCGACATTGACCAACGTCGGGTTGTTCGGCAATGGTCGCGCATTTGAGTATTTGCTGACCAAACTGTATGCATCGCCGCTCGCGGAGTTGCAATCGCTGGCTGCAGCGTTGCAGCGCGCGCTGGATGACCAGATTCCTTCGTTTGTCAAGCGTGCGAAGAGCGAGCGCGGCAGGGCGTATCAGGCGTATCTGCGCGAAACCCGCCAGGAAACGCAGGCGCTGACGGACGCAGTTGCCCATCGGCTGCGCGAGATTGCGTCACCTGCCGCCGATGCTGCGCCTGTGACCCTCGTGGCGTTCGATCCCGACGCCGAGGCGCGGGTCGTGGCCGCTATCCTCTACCCGCATCTCGATGCGCCGCTGGCAGAGGCGCGCGCGCTGGCGGATGCAATGACCGCCGATGAACGCGCCAGCCTGATCCGCGCCTATGTCGGCAGGCGCGGCAGCCGCTTCCACCGTCCGGGGCGCGCGTTCGAGGAAGCGCGCTACACGTTCGACCTGCTGGCGGACATCGGCGCCTACCGCGATCTCCAGCGTCACCGGATGCTGACCCAGGAACGACAGCGGTTTGGCGTGCAGCACGGCTACGTCGTGCCGCCGGAAATTGATGAGTACGGCCTGGGCGAGCCGTTTCGCGCGGCGCTGGAACGGGCGGGAGCAGTTGTTGCGACGATTGCCGCCGATCTTCCCGAAGAGTCTCAATACGCCGTACCGTTCGCCTATCGCGTGCGCTGGCGCATTACCCTCACGCTGCGCGAAGCCTATCATCTGTGCGAGCTGCGCAGCGCGCCGCAGGGGCACCCCGGCTATCGGCGGATCGCTCAGGAGATGTACCGCCAGATTGCCGCCGTGCATCCGCTGCTGGCGGAAGGCATGCGGTTCGTTGACATGAATGAGTATGCGCTCGAACGCCTCGATGCCGAACGCCGCCTCGACGAGAAACGACGTCAACTGGGGCGGGGATGACTCCTTATTGCCCTCGCCCAAAAACCTGGCGGACGATGGCACACGGATCTGGACGGATTGAGACGGATTTGGACGGATTAGACCATACAACCCGGTCTTCGCAAACCCTCGCATAGGGTGCGGAAGCCCCAGAGAGGCTTGCGCGATCTCAGCTAGAGCTTATGAACATAAAGTCCGGTATAGCCCGCGCATGCGGGCTTCGCAACCGTAGCCCGCAGCTTCTCGAGTTTGAGAAAATAATCCGGTATCGCAGCCCGCGTAGGCGGGCTTCGCAACCGTAGCCCGCGACTTTAGGCGCCGGGCGGACGAACAGATAGCGGAATAATTATTCCAAAACATCATCCGCCAGGCGCAGCGCGAATGACGGATTATGTTGTGAATGTTCATCAGCCCGCAGCGTCCTGCTCCCGAGGAGCGCCGACCAGACTATGATCTCGACCACACCCACGCCTCACACTCCTGATACACTATCTCCGC
>JANWXL010000417.1 GCA_025055265.1 Roseiflexus sp. | reverse complement strand
GGCAGGGATGCGGAGAGACGTGGCGCCGCCACGCTCGCAAACACGTCAAGCATGACACGCAGAAACGGTGCAAGATGAGAAACCGTCTGATCACACGTCGCCAATGCCAGGCAATGCAGCAATACGCAGCGCCTTCTCATCGCCCGCCAGAGACGATGTCAGCGTCGTCAGGCGCGTGGCGCGGTCACGCATTTGGCGCCTTCGCCATACATCACGCGCTGCCGGGTGCGCTGCAGACGAAACTGGCAGTCAACGCACCCGGCGACATCTACGAACAGGAAGCCAACCACGTCGCGCAACAGGTGCTGCGCCTGAGCGATGAGGAAGTGCAGACGGCGCGCGTTGCGGGCGGCATCCAGCGGATGTGCGCGGATGGTGCGTCTGAGGAAAAAGAGCAAATCCAGGCTAAGGCGGAACCCGGCGCCATCCCCGAAGTGACGGCTGAGACGCAGGCGGCGATTGACGCCATGCGCGGCGGTGGTGCGCCACTCGACCAGGAGACGCGCGCGTTTATGGAACCGCGCTTCGGGCACGATTTCAGCCAGGTGCGCATTCACACCGATACACGCGCTGCAACCATCGCGCGGTCGCTCAATGCGCTGGCATTCACCGTTGGAAACGACATTGCGTTTGCGCCAGGACAGTATCAGCCGGGCAGCAACGCAGGGCGCACGCTGCTGGCGCACGAGTTGACCCATACCATCCAGCAGACCGGCGGCGTCACGCGGGTGCAGCGGCAGGAAACGGAAGATGAAGATGAAGATGGCGGCGTCAGCGATGCAGTGCAACCGCCGGTGACGCTGACTAACCCGCGTTTTGCATCCATTCCGGCGCTGCGCGACATTGCAGAGGGACAGCGCACCCTCTCGACGCGCGACAATGGCAGACCGGTGAAGTCAGTGCAGACGGCGCTCCTCGATCTGGGGTACTCGCTGCTGCGCTTTCACAACGACGGCAGACTCGGCAACGAAACACGCGATGCAGTGAGTCAGTTTCGTGCAGACCGGCAGCTCGCGCCGGGGACGGATGTCGATTATATCGTGCTTGCGGTGCTTGACCGCGTGGCGCCGCCGCCCGGTCAGGCGACGGAGCATTTCGTCGATTACGAGCGACTGCTGGCGGATGATCGCCTTGATTTTTCGATATCGATAGGCTATGACGAAGGGCAGAGTCACGTTAGAAGCGCCGAGTCCGCGCGGAAATGGCTTGAAGGTCAGGGGTTCACGCTCAGTTCCGGTTCGCCTGCTGAGGGTGATGAGCGGTATGAGATGCGCCGGGATATCACCTATCCCAACGCTCAGGGAGAACAGGTGACGAAGAATGTGCTGGTGACGCTGCGTCTCATCACGCCTGGGGAGGGAGCAGCGCGGCGTTTTCTCGAAACACTGAACGAAACAGAAATCATGACCTATGTGGGGCACGCGCGCGGCGGTCTGGGACCGGATTTTGACGACAAGCACAGCGCCAGAGAAAACGTGGTCATTGGCGCGCACTCGCGGCTGCACGATCGACCGGACACCAGCGTGCGCACGCCGCGCGATCCCTACTGGCGAACCATCGAGAGCGAGCGAACTAATACGCTGGAGGAAATGACTGATCGCGGCGCCTGGGACGAGCATCGGTATCGGGTCTGGCTGTTCTATGCCTGCACCTCGCTCAACTATCAGGACGAACTGCGCGGCGGTTTGCTGCCTCCCGGCATGAACCGTGAAAATCTCGATATTTTTGGCACGAACAAAGCTGTGCCGATCGCTGCCGGGCTTGAGCCGACCTTTGCCATGATCGAAGGCATTCTCCACGCTCAGACGATGGAACAGATCGTCAACGCCATGCAGCAGCGCATGGAGGATGCGTTGCGTGCTCAACCAAATGTGACGTCGCCTCAGTTGCGCGCTGCGTTGCGTGAGTACCGCGATGCATTCTACCGCGAAGGCGCTGGCGATAACCCGACAGCGCCAGCGGTTGAGGAAATGCCATGATCGCCGATATCCATCTCGCTATTCGCCATATGATCCTGAGTCGGGGGTTGATCCCGGCGGATGAAGTTGAGGTGCGTTTTGAGCGACCGACGAAGGAGTGGGTCAATTCGCTGGTGCGCCCGACGATCAATCTGTATCTGTTCGACATCGATGAGAATGTCGAGCTGCGCCAGACGAACATGCCAGTGATGCGCAGCGGCGGCGCGGCATATCGTATGCCAGCGCGCCGTTTTGACCTGCGCTACATGGTAACCGCCTTCGCTACGGTCGCGGCTGATGAGCATCTGCTGATCTACCGCGTGCTCGCCACCTTGCTGCGCTTTCCGACGCTGCCGCCATCGTCGCTGGCGGCGGCGATGGCAATTATCGCCGGACGCGAAGGGTATGCTGCTGAAGAGGCGCGCTTCGCAGCGCTCGCGGCTGCTGGCGAGCGAACGACGCTAGGTGACCTGCGTAGCGCCCTGGCGTCCATCGAGGTTGGATCTGCGACGCGCTCAGCGATGATGGCGCTGGTCGATGAACCGCAGGTGACGACAAAGATCGCTTCCGCTGAGGAGAGTCAGCGACTGCTCGACGTGTGGAATGCGCTCGAACAGGCGCCGCGTGCATCGTTATTGTATGTGGTCACTGTTCCGGTCGATCTCGACATCGTCATCGATACGCCGCTGGTGCTGACCCGCATGCTGCGCGTCCAGCAGCGTGCTGATGCCGGTACGTCAACGGAGTTTATCCGAATTGGCGGAGCAGTGCGCGATCACACCGGCGCGCCGCTCGCAGGAGTGACGGTTGCCATCGAAGGAGGTGCAATCGAAACGGTCACAGACAGCGAAGGCAGATATGCGCTTAGCCACGTTCCCGCCGGAAAAGCGACCCTGCGGGTGAGACGCCCCGATGGGCGCATTCACATGACAACATTCGCAACACCGTCGGACTCATACGACATCGTGCTGGATTGAAAGGAGCGCTTCATGCCAGAGTATCTCTCACCCGGCGTGTACATCGAAGAAGTCAGCAGCGGTCCGCGCCCGATTGAAGGGGTCGGCACGGCGATGGCGGCGTTTGTCGGGTTCGCCCCTGCCGGTCCTGTCAATCAACCGGTGCTGGTGACCAGTTGGACGCAGTATGTCGAAAAGTTTGGTCGTCTCGATGAGAGCGGGCGGCGCAACCCGCATATGGACGGCGCGTATCTCTCGCACGCCGTCTATGGCTATTTCCTCAATGGCGGCGGTCGTTGCTACGTAACCCGCATTCCGCAACAGTCGGACGGCAAGGCGCCTGCTCCGCCGCGCCTCGAACTGCCGACGCGCGCCTCGAAGGCGCTGACATCGCTCATCGTGACGCCGAAGAGCGAAACAACCAGCGACATTCAGGTTGAGATCGCCCCGCCAGTCGGCGAAAATCCGCCGCCGGAAGCGTTCACCGTCAAGATCAGCATGGGGGAAGTGAGCGAAGTCTACGAAAATGTGTCGTTCAACAAACGACCGAAGGACGGAACCTCCTACGTTGTTGAGAAGATCAACAGTTCCAGCACGCTGGTGCAGGTCGCCGAAGGACCGGCGACCGGATCGCTGGCGGACCGCGTGCCGGAGTTTGGCGTGTCGGTCATCAAGCCGCCAGCGCCAATCATTCCCGCGCGTGTTGATGCTGCAACATTCGTCGGCAGCGCCGCCGAACGCAGCGGCGTCGAAGGATTGGAGATCGCCGAGGATGTGACCATGATCTGTGCGCCCGACCTGATGGCGGCGTATCAGTCGGGGGCAATCACGAAGGAGGGGGTCAAAGCCGTGCAGCTGGCGATGATCGCCCACGCCGAGCGCATGCAGGATCGCATGGTCATCCTCGACCCGCTGCCCGGTCTGACGCCGCAGCAGGTCAAGCAGTGGCGCGAGCGCGATACGAACTACGACTCGAAGTTCGCCGTGCTCTACTATCCCTGGATCAAGATCATGGGACCGGACGGCAAAACCGAGATGGAGGTTCCGCCGTGCGGACACATTGCGGGCATCTGGGCGCGCAACGATAACACGCGCGGCGTCCACAAAGCGCCAGCGAATGAGGTCGTTCAGGGGGCGCTTGGTCCCGCAATTGCGATCACAAAAGGCGAGCAGGACATGCTCAACCCGATCGGGGTCAACTGCATCCGGTCGTTCACCGGCATGGGATTGCGGGTCTGGGGCGCACGCACCCTCTCCAGCGACGCTGCCTGGCGCTACGTCAATGTGCGGCGACTGTTCAACTACATCGAGAAATCGATCGAACGCGGGACGCAGTGGGTGGTTTTCGAGCCGAACGATCCCAACCTGTGGGCGCGGGTCAAGCGCGACGTGGAAGCGTTCCTGACCGTCTGCTGGCGCGATGGCATGTTGTTCGGTCTGACGCCGCGCGAGGCGTTCTACGTCAAATGCGACGAAGAACTGAACCCGCCCGAGGTGCGCGATCAGGGCAAGTTGATCATCGAAGTCGGGCTGGCGCCGGTCAAACCCGCCGAGTTCGTCATCTTCCGCTTCAGCCAGTTCGCTGGCGGCGGGGCGTAAGGATAAAAGGAGGACCCAATGACCGACAAAGACCCTCTGATTTCAGCATGGTTCGGCGTTGATTTCGGCGATGGCGTCGTAGGCGCCTTCCGCGAATGCACCGGTCTTGGCAGCGAAAACGAGGTCGTCGAGAGCAAAGCCAGCGGACCCGACGGAAAGTACATCATCAAGAAAATCCCTGGTCGCATGAAGTGGAACAACATCACCCTCAAGCGCGGCATCACCGACGCTATGGATATGTGGAAGTGGCGCAAGATGGTCGAAGAGGGAGACATCCAGAGGGCGCGACGCAATGGCACCATTACCATGTTCAACACCAAAGGCGAACCGGTCGCACGCTGGAAGTTTATCAACGCCTGGCCCAGCAAACTGACCGGTCCTGACGCGAATGCGACCAATAACGAAGTGGCGATTGAAACGCTCGAAATTGTTCACGAAGGGTACGAGCGCGTCCAGTAGGCGCAGGTCGCAGACCTGCGCCGGTACGCCGGCAGGGGCAGGTCTCCGACCTGCCCTGACAGATGAGGCGCCGGCGCTGGTAGAGGCAGGTTTCCGACCTGCCAATGGAGGCTCAGACCTGCCCTGATAAAACGACGCCATGCTCCAAACCGAGTTTTCATTTGTGCTGCCCTGCGGCTATGTTGATGAGCAGGGAAACCTGCACCGCGAAGGATCGATGCGCCGTGCAACGGCGATCGACGAGATCGAGCCGCTCGAGGATCCGCGGGTGCAGCGCAACGAGGCGTATCTCAGCATTCTGCTGCTGAGCCGGGTGATGACCCGGCTCGGCACAATCAGCGTTATCACGCCAGCCATTGTGGAGCGCCTGTTTGCGACCGATTTTCTCTACCTGCAGGACCTGTACATCCAGATTAATGCCGCCGTTCCGCAGTTGGTCGAAACGCAGTGCCCCGCCTGCGGCGCACGGTTTGCCATCGATGTGGGGGTCGGCGAGACGGCAGGAGAGCGTTGATGACACCGCCAGCATCCCGTCAGTCTGATGAGATGTCGGATCGCTCATCTTCAGAGGATCGGTCTGAACAGCGTCACGCTGTGATTGACATCGAGGCGCTGGCGGAGCGTGTCTACCGGTTGATGCGTAAAGAGGCGCGCCTGGAGCGCGCCAGAGGCGTGACGGTCGGAAAACAGCGACGGAAGAGGTGAACCGTGCCGACGACTGAAGAAGCGTATCCATCCTATCGATTCTATGTCGAGATTGCAGGCGTGCCGCAGGCGGTGTTCACCGAAGTCAGCGGGTTGCAGATCGAAACCGAGATCACCGAGTACGAGGAAGGGGGAAACAACGATTTCGTTCACCGGTTGCCGGGGCGCACGAAGATCGGCAACATCACCCTCAAACGCGGCATGACCAGTTCGAACGAGTTGTTGCAATGGTTTCTCAAAATTGCGCGCGGCTCGATCGACCGGCGAAATGTGACGGTCATTATGTACGACGCGGCGGGGAAGGAGTTGTTCCGTTGGAATTTTATCGAAGCATATCCTGTCAGATGGACCGGTCCGCAGTTCACTGCCGCCTCGACGGAAGTGGCAGTGGAGACGCTCGAACTGACGCACAACGGAATGACAGTCGGGTGATGCGATGATTCGTCGGTCGCTCATTGTGCGATTGCGCCGCCATACGCGCCTCGCGCGCGCGCTCGCCGGGCGTGCGCCGCTTGCGTCGCGCGCAGCGGTGGATCAGCCGCTTCTCCGGGCAGTAGGGCTTGCGCCAATGACTCCCCGGCGAGCGCGTGCGCCGGTGTTTTTTGTGGCGCCGCCAGAACCTGATACAGGCGGGATCGCACCGAATCCTGTTGCAGACAGGATCGTGCCACACTCCGAGCCTCTGCCAGGGTTGGCGGCAGGTGGAACGGCGCCGTTTCCCGCACCTTCGCCAGAGTCAGCCGCAAGCGGGGGTGCGCTCTCGTCTCGACCGGCGGCTCGCGGGAGCGGAGAACCTGCCGCAAGCGGGGATGCGCTCTCGTCTCGACCGGCGGCAGGTGAGGGTGCGCCCTTCCCCGTGCTGTCGCCTGAGCCTGTTGCAGGCAGCGCCACGTCCTTTCCCACGCTGCCTGAGCCGGTCGCAGCGCCCCCTGAGCCTGCCAGGACGTCGCCAGAGGCAGCCGCAGGCAGCGCTGCCCCCTCTCCCAACCTGCTGCCTGAGCCACGGGCAGGCGGCGCCGCACCCTTTCCCACCTTGCTGCACGCGCCGCAGGCGGGCAGCGCTGTGCCGGTCGAAGTGCCGCCTGAGTCTGTCGAGTCGCCGCCAGAGACAGGCTCAGGCAGCGCCGCGCCCTCTCCCACCTCGCTGCACGCGCCGCAGGCGGGCAGCGCCGCGTCCTTTCCCACGCTGCCTGAGCGGGTCGAAGGCAGCGCCGCGCCCTCTGCATCGCCAGGCGCATCGGCGTTCGACCGCTCCCCCGCTGCCTGGATGGAACGCCTGCGCGCCGACGAGCAACGGCGTCGGCGACAGGAAGCGTCGGCGTCGCCAGCGCCCGCCGGTGAGCCTGCGTCCGTGCCTTCGATGGCGCCTGACTCTGGCGGCGCATCCGCGCTTTCTCCCGCGTCCGCTGCAGCGCTGTCGGGGGAAGAGAGTCTGCCCGGCATTGCCGATTCGCCGGAGATTGCACCGTTCGATGCGCCTGACAGGGTGGAAGGAGCGTCGTCCGCCACTTCAGCGCCAACAGGGACGCACGTTCCCGACCAGGCAGCGCCGTCGGTCGTCTCCGCGCCGACAAACGCGCCCTCTTCCGCCAGCACCGCGCTGTCTGCCGCTCCCGCGCCAACAACTGCCCCCTCTTCCGCCAGCGCCGCGCCGTCAGTTACTCCGCCCGCAGCGCAGGGCGCGTCGCAGCCTGTCGATCCTGCTGCTGCTCTCGTTGCCATGGCGCGCGCCTGGGTTGCACAACGCTTGCAGGAGCGTTCTTCGTCGGCGGCTCAACCGCAGTCTACACCGCCGCCTGCCACGCCGAAACCCCAAGCGCAACCGCAGGCGCCGGTCGAGATACGGGTTGCCCGTCCGCCGCGCTTCATTGAAGAACGCACGCCGCTGCCTTCGACAGGCTCAGGCAGCGCCGTTAGCGATGGCACGCGGCTGCCGGAGTCTGCCCCGGCGGCAGAGACGCTGCGAGAGTCGGAGCAGTCGTCTACAGAGACGCCTGCATTCGACCGATCGGTAGAAGCCTGGATGGATCGCCTGCGCGCCGATGAGCGTCGCCGTCGCCAAAAAGAAGCGGAGGCACACGCACCGGGTCGTTTGTCTGAGGATGCGCGTCAACAATTGCCCGCCGCCTCCCCGGCGATACCCGCGCAACTAGCCAGCGCCTCTCCGCCGCTTGGCGCGACACAGGCTGCGTTCGGCGGCGAACGGCAACGTTCCGCGCCGCAGCCAGCCATCGCGCCTCAGTTGAGCAGCGCAGCGCCGTCAGCGCACCCAATGCGCTTCGCGCCGCCGGTGGGCGCAGCCGTGCGACCCGCAGCGCCAGGAGGCGCACGGTTCCCTGCCCCTTCTGCGCCGTCCGCGTTGCCGCTTTCCGGGTCGAACCAGCGTTTCCTGCGCGCAGCCATTGGGGTTGATCCCGCAACCGTCCGCATTTCCCGCGGACCGGAAGCCAGCCGCGTGACAGCAGCGCACCGCGCCGATGCCGTCACGCTTGGCGACGATGTGGCGCTGGCGCCCGGCAGGGGCGACGCAACCGCCGAAAGTCTCGGTCTGCTGGCGCACGAACTGACTCACGTGGCGCGGCAGCGCGACCCGACGTTCATCCCTCCCATCGCGCGTCCGCTCGAGCAACGCCCTGGTTTGCGCCCGGCGCCGCCAGGACCGGCGACTGACGAAGAGGCGCTGGCGCGCACGGTCGAGGCGCAGACCGTTCAAGTTGCACGAATGCGCTTCGTTCCGCCAGCCGCACCCGCTCACGCGGATGCCTCAGCCACGCCTCCAGATCAGGCGCCAGAACGCATCCATGCCGCGCCACCAGGCGAGGGAGCGCCAGCGGCGCCGGATCGCGCGCGCTGGGGCAACCTGCCTGCGCCCTGGGAGCCGCTGCCCGACTGGCTGGCGCCTCCAAAACCGACAATCGAAGCGCCGCCGTTGCCGGTGGTAACGGTGGCGCCAGCGCCGCCGACCCTGACTGCGCCGCCGCAGCCGGGATCGCCGGTGGCGCGCACCGCAGAAACAACGCGCAGGTTGCCCGCTGTGCAGCAAACGGAAACGACCGCGCCAGCGCAGGAGCCATCTCCTGCGCCCGATCTCGACGAACTTGCACGCCAGGTCTACGCTGTGCTCAAGCGCCGGCTGGCCGCCGAGCGGCGGCGCAGCGGCTGGTAAACAGGAGCGCGTCACATGCCCGATACAAGCCTGGTCAAAGCCAGAATCATCAACCTCGACGATCCTTCGCAGGAGGTCGAGTGCCTGTTCAATCCGAAAGAGTACACCTTCACCAAACAGAATAGCTGGAGTCGCGGCAAAACGCCGAGCACGAACGTGCCACAACTTGAGTTCAGCGGCGGGCAACCGGCAACCCTGTCGATGCACCTGTTGTTCGATACCTACACCAGCGCGCGCCCCGGCTCAAAGCCGAAGGACGTGCGCAAGGTCTACACCGACAAGCTCTGGTCATTTATGATGGTCAACCCCGACCTGAAAGACCCCAAAAGCGACCGCGGACGGCCGCCGAAGGTGCGCTTCCAGTGGGGAACAACCTGGTCGTTCAAGGCGGTCATCACCAACATCACCCAGAAATTCACCCTCTTTCTGGTCGATGGAACGCCGGTGCGCGCTGAACTCGACGTGACGTTCCAGCAGATTGAGGATACGGCTAACCTGCAACCGCAGAACCCGACGTCCGGCGGCGTGGGAGGCGAGCGGGTCTGGCGGGTGCGCGAAGGCGATACGCTGGCATGGATCGCATATAAGTCATACGGCGACGCGACACGCTGGCGCCCGATTGCTGAAGCCAATGGTCTCGAGCGGGTGCGCGAGTTGACGCCGGGAACAGTGCTGGTGATCCCCAATGAGTAACAATGATCGGCACGTTTCTGATTTCTATCTAAAACTCGACGGCGCCGACGCGCCGCCGGAACTCGTGCAGGATGTGCTGGAACTCACGGTCGAGAACAGCCTGCACCTGCCCGACGTCGCCACGCTCATCATCAATGACCGGCGGTTGAAATGGGTTGACGACGATCGCCTGGCGCCGGGCGCAGCGCTCGTGGTGAATGTCCGACGCCATCGTGCCAGCGAGACGATCTTCGATGGCGAAATCGTCGAGATCGAGCCGCACTTCGACGCGGATGGGCTGCAGGTCGTGGTGCGCGCCTTTGATCGACTCCACCGGCTGTCACGCGGCCGCCATGCGCGCACGTTTCTGAATGTAACCGATGGCGACATCATCACGCAGATCGCCAGCGAAGCGGGGTTGCAGGCGCAGGTGGACGCCACAAGCCGGGTTCACGATTACGTGGTGCAGTGGAACCAGACAAACCTGGAGTTTCTGCGGGAACGCGCGGCAGCGCTCGGCTATCTGCTGTACGTTGACGGCAGAAAACTTTGCTGTGTCAGGCCGCCTTCCTCCCGAACGCCGGTTGAACTGACATGGGGCAAGGATCTGAGCGCCTTTCGCCCGCGCCTGAGCACGGTCGATCAGGTGAATGAGGTGACGGTGCGCGGTTGGGATCCTCAAAAAAAAGAAGCAGTGATCGGTCAGAGCGCAACCGGCGCCGTGATGCCGGAGATTGGCGTCGCTGAGAAGGGTGGTGCGCTGGCAAAGAAAGCGTTCAGCATCACGGCGAAAGATCTGCTGATCGAGTCCGCCGTGCGTTCCCAGGCGGAAGCGGAACAGATCGCAAAAGCGGTTCTCAATCAACACGAAAGCCGCTGTATCGAGGCGGATGGCACAGCCGCCGGCAATCCGAAGATCAGGGCGGGAGCGGCGGTCAAGATATCCAACATCGGCAATCGCTTCAGCGGCGCCTACATTGTCACCAGTGCAACGCATCGCTACAATGCCTCTGGATACACTACCGACTTCTCGGTGTCGGGGGTCAACCCGGATGCCCTGTTGAGTCTGTTACAACCGGAGACGCCGCGCTTGCGGATCGAAGGGCTGATGATCGGGATCGTGACTGATAACAATGATCCCGATCATCTGGGTCGTGTCCGGGTCAGATTTCCGACGCTCTCGGATCAGGAGAGTCATTGGGCGCGGGTGGTCAGCGTCGGCGCTGGCGCCAACCGTGGGATCGAATTTCTGCCGGAAGTGAACGATGAGGTGCTGGTCGGATTTGAGGCTGGCGATATGCGTGCCGCGTATGTGATCGGCGGTCTGTGGAATGGCAGGGACAGTCCGCCCAAAAAGACTCGTGAGATCGTCAAGAGCGGAAAGGTCGAGCAGCGGATAGTTAAGTCACGCTCCGGTCACGTGATCACGCTGGACGACAGCGACAGCGCGCCGTCGATCACAATCGAAGATAAGAGCGGCAACATCATCAAACTCGACAGCAAGAAGAATGAATTGACGATCAGGGTCAAAGGGAACGGCACGATCAGCGCCGATGGCAATCTGACGATCCAGGCGCAGGGCAAGATTGATATCAAGTCGCAGCAGGCTCTGGCTATCGAAGGCGCCACCGGTCTCGATCTGAAGTCGAACGCAAACGCCTCGTTGCAGGCGAATGCCAATCTCGATCTGAAAGCCAATGCTGCTGCGTCGCTACAGGCGAATGCGACGCTCGACGTGAAATCGTCGGCGATTCTGACGATTCAGGGAACGATGGTCAAAATTAACTGAAAGGAACGAACGATGCCTCCTGCCGCGCGTGTTGGCGATATGCACACCTGTCCACTGTCCGACGGTCCCAAGCCGCACGTTGGCGGTCCAATCATGCCCCCTGGCGTGCCGACGGTGTTGATCGGCGGGATGCCAGCGGCGGTCGTTGGCGGCATGGCGGCGTGCGCCGGTCCGCCCGACACGATCATCAAGGGGAGTTCAACCGTGCTGATTGGCGGGATGCCGGCGGCGCGCATGGGAGACCAGACGGCGCATGGCGGCATCATTGTCAGTGGATTTCCGCAGGTTGACATTGGCGGGTGAGGTGCGATGAGCGATTTTCTTGGCGTCGGATGGGCCTTTCCGGTCGGGCTGGACGCGCGCGGTCGCTTCGCGCTGGCGCGTCAGGAAGTTGATATCGAGCAGGCGATCATGATGATCCTGCTGACGCCAAAGGGTCAGCGGGTAATGCGCCCGACCTTCGGCTGCCAGATCCACGATCTGATCTTCGCGCCGAATGATGCGGCGACCGCCGGGCTTGCCGTGTACTACGTCGAAGAGGCGCTGGCGATGTGGGAGCCGCGCATTGATGTGCTCAATGTCGAGGTTGATGCCGATCCGCAGACGCCGGAACGGATGCTGATCACGATTGAGTACCGCATCAAGGCGACCCATGATCGCCGCTCGCTGGTGTTTCCGTTCTACCGGATTCCGGGTGAATAGACGAGGGTTGCATGCCGCTGCCAACGCCCAACCTCGACGATCGTCGCTTTCAGGATATTGTCGATGAAGCCAAGCGTCTGATTCCGCGCTTCTGCCCGGAATGGACCGATCACAACGTCAGCGATCCGGGCGTGGCGCTGATCGAGTTGTTCGCCTGGATGACCGATATGTTGCTCTATCGGGTTAACCAGGTGCCCGATAAGGTCTATATCACGCTGCTCAACCTGATCGGCATTCGGCTGGCGCCGCCGCAGTCGGCGGTGGCGCCGGTCACGTTCTACCTGTCGGCGCCGCAGGAGACGACGATCACCATCCCTGCTGATACAGAAGTGGCGACAGTGCGCACCGAAACCAGTCCGGCGGTCATTTTCACCACCGAAACCGACCTGACGATTCACCCGGCGGAAGTAGTTGACGATAAAGTATACGTCCGCCAGGTGGAGCGTCCGAATATGCCAGCCAGTTGGCGTGCGAATGAGTTGCGCCAGTTGCTGCTGCCCAACGGTCGCATTGCGCTCTTTGCGCCGAACCCGCTGCCGCACGACGCCTTCTACATTCCGCTGCGGCACAATCATGGCAATCACGTGCTGGCGCTGGTGGTCGATTGTGACGTGGCGCGCGGCGCTGGCGTCGATCCGACCAATCCGCCGCTGATCTGGGAAGTGTGGCAGGGGGGCGTGGCGCGCTGGTCGCCGTGCGAGGTCGAGTTCGACGGCACCGGCGGCTTCAACACGCCCGGCGAAATTGTGCTGCACCTGCCGCCGATGGTCCCTGATACGATCCAGGGCGTGACGGCGCACTGGCTGCGCTGCCGCCTGACCGATGCGCAGGCGGATACGCCGGAGAATCGCCACAATCGCTATAAGGTTTCGCCCGAACTGCTGGCGCTGCGGATCGAGTCGCGCGGCGGAACGGTCAATGCCCGCCATGCGGTCACAGTGCGCAATGAGGTGGTCGGGCGCAGCGATGGCACGCCTGGTCAGGAGTTTCATCTGCTGCACAAACCGGTGCTGGCGCGCGATCCGCAGCGCGACATCCTGATTGTCGATCCGCCGCTCCCTGGTCGTTCGCGGGAGTGGGTCGAGGTTCCCGACTTCGCCGCCTCCGGTCCTGATGATCAGCACTACACGCTCGACAGCCTGAGCGGTACGGTGAATTTTGGTCCGGCGCTGCTCCAGCCCGACGGGTCAGTGCGCCATTTTGGCGCCGTGCCGCCCCACGGCAGCGTCATCACCATGACACGCTATCAGTACGGCGGCGGCGTGATCGGCAATGTGCAGGCGCATACGCTGACGGTGCTGAAGACGTCGATTCCGTATGTGTCGCGGGTGACGAACCGCCGCGCCGCTGAGGGCGGACGCGATCCGCAGGGTCTCGACGATGCGCGCGCCCGTGCGCCGCAGATCCTTCGCACCCGCACCCGCGCCGTCACTGCCGATGACTACGAACATCTGGCGAAGGAGGTGGTCGGCGTGGCGCGCGCGTGCTGCGTTGGACCCGGCGCGCAGCCGGGTGGTCCAGCGGATCCGCGCCCCGGTCAGGTGATCGTCTACATTCTGCCGCAGACCGATCATCCTGCCGGTCGGATTCCCCCGGAGGCGCTGACGCTCTCCGCCGAACTGCGCGCCAGGGTGTTCGAGTATCTGGACCGGCGGCGTCCGTTAGGCGTTGCGCTCGATATTCGTCCCGTGCAGTACCTCTGGGTGTCGGTCGAGGTGCGATTGCGCGTCCCGGCGCGCAGCGATCAGGCGCTCGTGCGCGCCGTGCAGCACGAGGCGGAAGCAGCGCTCTACCGCTATCTCAATCCGTATGTCGGCGGACCCGACGGCAACGGCTGGCCCTTGGGCCGCGACCTGCACGTGTCGGAGATCTACGCGCTCATGCAGCGTCTCCCTTCGGTCGAGTTCGTCGAGGAGGCGCAGATCGGATTGACCGAGCCAGGGAGCACAGCAAAGCCGCGGGTTGTTTCGCCACGCCTCGATGTGCCGCGCCATGCGCTGATCTGCTCCTGGCAACACCGCGTAACGGTCAGTGCATCGTAGAGGCGTCTTCCTGCGGGCGCTCAGGGCGACGCCCGGCGTAGGGGCGCCCCCCTGTGGGCGCCCAGGGCGTCGCCCGGCGTAGGGGCGCCCCCCTGTGGGCGCCCGCCTTGGGCAGGCACGGGGACCTGCCCCGACGCTGGCGGGGACGTGCGTTGTCGGGGCGCCCGGAGCGGGCAGGCACGGGGGCCTGCCCCTACCTTGGCGGGAGCCGCGGTCGTTGCGACGCCCCCCTGTGGGCATCCAGGGCGTCGCCCGGCGTAGGGGCGCCCCCCTGTGGGCGCTCGCCTTGGACAGGCACAGGGACCTGCCCCGACGCTGGCGGGGATGTGCGTTGTCGGGGCGCCCGACGACGCAGGCGCGGGTGGTAGGGGCGCCCCCCTGTGGGCGCCCCTGTGGAGTGTTTGAAATCTGGGGCATCGCGTGGAACCTGATTTTGGCAAACTGATCATTCGCTCAGCCGACGGCGAACGGGTGATAACCCTGCGGCAGCCGCAGTACACCATCGGGCGCAATCCGGCGCGCGATCTGCACCTCGACTCGCCGGTCGTGTCGAATATGCACGGTCGGATCGATGCGGGACCGCAGGGTGCGCAACTGGTCGATCTCGGTAGCACAAATGGCACATTTATCGGCGAGCGCCGCCTGCCGCCTAACCAACCGCATCCCCTGGCTCCTGGCGAAGAAGTGCGGATCGGTCCGTTCATCCTGATCTATGTGCCGCC
>JANWXL010000415.1 GCA_025055265.1 Roseiflexus sp. | reverse complement strand
TCGGCGAATATCTGCGCGGACGGTGCAGCAACTGCCACGCGCCCTTCGCTTACAATCACAACAATATCCGCCCAGTGCTGCGCGGCGTCCAGGTCGTGGGTGGCGAGCGCCACTGCTGCGCCGCGCTCGACCAACTGGTTGAAAATGTCGAAAATCTGCTGGCGCATCCAGGGGTCCAGCCCGGACGTGGCTTCATCGACCAGCAGAATATCCGGTCTCATCGCCAGCACCCCTGCGAGCGCCACGCGCGTTTTCTGTCCGCCGCTCAACGCATGGGTGGAGCGATCCAGCAAGTCGCTGACGCCGCACAGGTCTGCCGCCTCTGCTACTCGACGATGTGCCTCATCAATGCTCAGTCCCAGGTTCAACGGACCAAAACTGATGTCCTGCCGAACGCTGGCGCTGAAGAGCTGATCGTCGGGGTTCTGGAAGACCAGCCCGACCTGACGACGCACACGCAGCAGACCGCGACGGGTGTACTCCAGGGGCTCTCCGTTCAACCGCACCTGACCTGCGGCCGGACGCAGAATACCATTCCCATGCAGGAGGAGCGTGCTCTTGCCAGCGCCATTCCGCCCCATCAGCGCAATCCGGCGTCCTGTCTCAATCCGCAGTGACGCGCCGCGCAGGGCCGGTGTGTCGCTGCCAGGAAAGGTGTAGTGCAGGTTGTCGAATTCGAGCACGGCGCTCATCTCACCATTCCTGCCAGCACCAGGCTCGCTGTCAGTGCGACGCTCGCCTGCCAGACGCGCGGACTTCGCCGATAGGTCAGCGGCAGCACGCGCAGCGTTCCGTCGAATCCACGACTTTCCAGCGCGATCTGAGTGCGCTGACTGCGCCGGTAGGCATCGAGAAACAACTGACCGGCAAGCAACGCGGCGCTGCGCATAGCGGTGCGTGCTGTCGCATACCCCAGGCGCGCATCCTGTGCAGTCGCCATTCGCTCCAGACTGTCCAGCAACACGAAGATCGCTCGATAGGTCAATGCCATAATGTCAATCAACCCTTCCGGCAATCGTATGCGGCGCATCAGTTCAATCAGGTCGATCAACGGCGTGGTCAGGATCAGAAAGTTGAGCGCTGCCGCACATCCCAGCGAGCGGGTCAACACCAGCGTCACGAGTGCCAGCGATTCCGGCGCCACGCTGATCCAGAGTGTGCCAATCCGCCAGGCGACAACGGTTGTCTCCGGCGTTTCGCCTCCAATACTGAGAGCGATGCCGACAACTGAGAGAACCAGGAACAACCCCTCCGTCAGCAACACACGACCGACTACCCGGAGCGGTATCCGCGCCCACCACGTTGTCAGCGCCAGCATCCAGGCGAGCGCCAGCACCCCGACGACAGGGCGATCCAGTGCCAGGCAGAGGATGATCGCCAGCAGCGCCAGCGCGCCTTTCTGCGCCGGATCGATCTGACGCAATGCATTCCCAAACGCATACCGGTCAATGACGCGCATCACGGCTGGCGCTCACTGGTCGCGGCGCTGGCGCTGACCGTGTTTGAAGCCGAAAAAGTACCCGATCAGCCCGGCGCCCAGCCCTGCCTGAATGGCGAAGAGCAGGCTTTCGGTTTCGCCGCCGGGCGGCTCGAAGAGCGGCGCAAACCAGGGTTCGTAGTCCGGCGCAACTTCCGTGATCGCCGTTTCGGCGATGGCATCCGCCCCCTCAAACTCCGAGTCGCGGATCATCAACAACGGCGCAATTGCCAGCACCACGACGATCAGCAGCAAAACCAGCGAGGTGGTCCATCCGAAGGGTTTGTGGTTCATGCCCGCACCCCTTTCAGCACGCCGAGCGACTGCAACTCCGCCTGCGCGTTCGCCTGCAGTGCGTTGAAAATCAGGACGGTCAAGATGCCCTCGCTGATTGCCAGCGGAATCTGAGTGACGGCGAAGATCGCGCCAAATTTGGCGAACGATGCCGCAAATCCGCCGACTGCGTCGGGATACGCCAGCGCCAGTTGAATAGATGTAACTACATAGGTGGACAGATCCGCCATCGCTGCTGCAAGAAAAACCGCCAGCCAGATTGGCGCACGGTCTTGCAATCCCTTCCAGATGAACCACGCCACGAACGGACCGACAACCGCCATGCTGAAAGCATTCGCGCCCAGCGTTGTCAGGCCGCCGTGGGCGATGAGCAGCGCCTGGAACAGGAGCACGATACTTCCCAGGACGCTCATCACCAGCGGACCGAAGAGGATCGTCCCAAGACCGGTTCCGGTCGGATGGCTGCTTGAACCGGTGACGCTCGGTATCTTCAGCGCGCTCAGCACGAAGGCGAAGGCAGCCGCGAACCCCAGCAGCAGGCGCGTTTCCGGCTTTTCGGCGATCAGCCGATTGATCCGGCGAATGCCGAGCACCCAGAACGGCAGAACGAGGAGAAACCAGAGTCCCGCCCAGAGCGGCGGCAGGAACCCCTCCATAATGTGCATTGCATATGCTGCGCGCGATTCGAAGAGAACGAGCAGCGCCGCACCGATACCAACCAGCAGCCAGCGATGAGCCGATTTCATACGATATGCCTCCCTGGAAGCCTTATGAGCGATACGCCTGAAGCAATCGTTCGACGTATTTCGCAATAATGTCTACTTCGATATTGACGACGGCGCCCACGTCCTGACGTCCCATAATGACGGCTTCCTGCGTGTAGGCGACGAGTGCGACCCCAAACGCGCTCTCATCTACATCGGTCACCGTCAGGCTGACGCCATCGACCGCGATATACCCTTTCTCGACGATATAGGGCAACAGCCGTGTCGGCGGACGAATGCGCACTCGCTTTGAGTCGCCATCAGGAGTGACAGCAACGATCTCGCCGACGCCGTCGATGTGGCCCTGCACGTAATGCCCGCTCATGCGACCGCCGAAGGCGAGCGAGCGCTCCAGATTGACCGGATCGTTGACGCGCAGGCGACCGAGGTTCGTGCGCTGCAACGTTTCGGGACTCAACCCAAAGCGAAACCACCCATCGCCAAGTTCGGTGATCGTCAGGCAGGCGCCATTGACAGCGATGCTGTCGCCAATGCGCGCTCCCTCGCGCGCGACGCGGCTTGCCACCTGCACAAAGTTGCCTTGCGGCAGATCGCTGGCGATATCGATCACGCGGCCAATTTCTTCGACAATGCCAGTGAACATCTTGCGCCCTCCATCGAGCCGACTCCCGCTGTTCCAGTTATGTCAGGGCGCCCCCCTGTGGGTGCCCCTACGGCGATGTCGTCGCCAGAGGCGCTCTTCTGCGCTGCACTCCCGTGTAACCGTCGCCTCTGTGCCAGATCCTCGGTTCCCGGTTCTTAGTTCTCAGTTCTCAGTTCTCAGTTCTCGGTTCTCAGTTCTCGACCTTCCCCGACACTCCCGCCTCGCCGAATGTCGCCATCTCGTCAAGAATCTTGCAGGCCGCCTGGCAGAGCGACATGCCGAGCACTGCGCCGGTTCCTTCGCCAAGGCGCATGCCCAGGTCGACGAGCGGCGTCAGGTCGAGATGGGCGAAAACGGCATCGTGCCCCCGTTCCACCGAACGATGCGCGGCAATCAGATAGGGTTGCGCCGACGGCGCCAGGGTGCAGGCGATCAGCGCTGCTGCGCCAGAGATAAAGCCATCGATGACGACCGGCACGCGCCGCGCTGCCGCACCCAGGATGACACCCGCCAAACCGCCGATCTCGAAGCCGCCGACCTTCGCCAGCACGTCCAGTCCGTCGCGCGGATCGGGACGGTGCAACGCCAGCGCCTGCTCGATGACTGCGATCTTGCGCGCCAGCCCGGCATCGTCGATCCCCGTGCCGCGCCCGGTCACCTCAGCGACGGGACGACCCGTGATGGCAGCGACCACTGCGCTCGATGCCGTGGTGTTGCCGATACCCATATCGCCGGTCGCCAGCAGATCGGCGCCAGCGTCGATGGCATCGTTAGCGCACGCAATCCCGATTTCGACTGCCTGTTGCGCCTGTACGCGACTCATCGCCGGTTCGACGGAGAAATCCGCCGTTCCCATGCCGATTTTGCGGTCGATCAACTCAGGATGCGCGGGCAGATGCGCCGCCACCCCAATATCCACCACAATCACGCGCGCACCGACATGACGGGCAAGCACGTTGATCGCTGCGCCGCCGTTAAGGAAGTTCAGCACCATCTGCGGCGTCACCTCCGAAGGATAGGCGCTGACCCCGCGACGGGCGACGCCGTGATCGGCAGCCATGACGACGACTGCCGGATTGGTCAACCGCGGACGTGGTTGCCCGGTAATCCCTGCCATCTGAATTGACAGCGTCTCCAGACGCCCCAACGCGCCCTGCGGCTTGGTCAGCGTATCCTGCCGCGCCTGCGCTGCGGCGGCTGCGGCATCGTCGAGCGGACCAATGCGTGCGATGGTGTCGGTTAGTAGACTCATGTAGTTGCCTCCTTGTTTATGGGTTAGGGGTTAGGGGTTACGAGAACCGAGAACCGAGAACCAAGAAGCACCTTGCCTTACCCTTCATACCCTCTTGCCTCTCACCTCTCGCCTCTCGTCCCTCGCTCCTCACTTTTTGCCTCTCGCCTTTTGTCGCTCCGCGTTGAATAGCGAATCCCCTTTCGCCAGCAACCGCCTGCCTCTGGTATCCACGAAGAACACGAAGGCGCACGAAGGGGGATCACACGTTCCACATATCACCTGCACCCTGCAACCTTGTTCAACCTGTAACCTGCAACGTTCAGCGGCGCCACCTTCAACGTTCAATGTTCAACGGCGATCCCCTTCTGCCAGCGACTGCCTCTGGTATCCACGAAGAACACAAAGGCGCACGAAGGGGGATCACACGTTCAATGCGTCACCTGCAACCTTCCCGCTCGCCAAGACCCTTGAGGTCGGGACGCGCGCAAACCGGGAATCAGGAATCGTTCCGCCTTTGAGGTTCAATCGCACCAATTGATCAGCGGCGAAGACCTCAAGGGTCGGGTACGTTTCCACCTTTCCCACGTTCAACCTTCAACCTTCAACGTTCAACGGCCAACTCCCTCCCGCCACAGATCGCCCTGTTCCAGCAGCGCCTCCAGCGTCTCACGCGATTCGGGCGAGGGGTTGGACCACATGCCGCGACCGATCGCTTCATACAGGCGCTCCGCCATTGCCTGCAACGCCCAGGGGTTGACCTGCTCCAGCCACCGCCGCACCTCCGGGTCGCGCAGATAGCATTCGGTCACCCGCTCGTACATCCAGTCGTCGAGCACGTCGGCGGTTGCGTCGTAGCCGAAGAGATAGTCAACGGTCGCTGCCAGTTCGAGACCGCCTTTGTAGCCGTGCCGCTGCATGCTGGCGATCCATTTCGGGTTGACCACCCGCGCCCGGAATACGCGCCGCGCCTCTTCGCGCAGATCACGGGTGCGCGGACGCGCCGGGTCGCTGCTGTCGCCAAAGTATCGCGCCGGATTTTTGCCGGTCAACGCGCGAATGGTTGCGATCATGCCGCCGTGGAACTGAAGATAATCATCGCTGTCGAAGATGTCGTGCTCGCGGGTGTCCTGGTTTTTCGTCGCAACCTGCACCTTGCTCAGCGCAGCGGCGAACGCTTTCTCGGCTGGAACGCCCTGTTCAACGGCGGTGTAGGCGTACCCGCCCCAGGTGAGATAGACGCGGGCAAAGTCGGCGTCGCGC
>JANWXL010000303.1 GCA_025055265.1 Roseiflexus sp. | reverse complement strand
TAGTAACGAATATGAACTACATGAGCGAGGGCGTATGAATCGATCACTTCTGGCGTCGCTAGCGATTGTTACCGGCGGGCTGTGGCTCTGGTATCGCCGTGAGAGGGTTCTGGAAGGCGAGGGAGTGGTGCATCTCCAGAGCGAGCACGAACACTTCCACCTGCACGTCGATCTGCCGCCGGGCATGGAGATCGAACCGGGCGACACACTCGAAATTCTGACCGTGCCGCAGACGCATGGGCAGACGAATGGAGAGATCACCTATCCGAGCCGGATTCGCCTGACGAAAGCGAGCAGCCTGCGCCGCGAATTGGTGAAGCGCAGCAGCCTGGCGGAGATCAACGAACTGGTCGAGCATCCGTGATCGCGGAATGATGATCCGAACCGACGCAGCATGAACAGGAGGATGCAACGATGATCAACATGCCTGGTGAGTACAGCCCGACGACGCGCCACGCGCTGCGCGAAGCGATCCTGAACCCGCGTTTTTACACGACTGACTTCCGCGCCATCGACCGCCTCAACGTTGCGCACATGCGCGATGAGTTTGAATGGATCCGCAACGAGTTCGAGTTCGACTACAACAAAAAGCATTTTGTGCGCAACGAGGAGTTTCTGGCAAACTTCGACGACATGCCAGCCCGCGATCTGTTCATCGAGTTTCTCGAACGCAGTTGCACCGCCGAATTCAGCGGTTGTCTGCTGTATGCCGAAATGGTCAAGCACCTGCACGATCCGACGCTCAAAGCAATTTTCCGCTGCATGAGCCGCGATGAAGGGCGTCATGCTGGTTTTCTTAACAAAACAATGGCGGATCTGGGCGTCGAGATGAATCTTCAGGTGCTCCATACCCGCAAGAAGTACACCTATTTTCAGCCGAAGTTCATCTTCTACAGCGTCTATCTCTCGGAAAAGATCGGCTATGCTCGCTATATCACGATTTACCGCCATTTGCAACAACATCCGCAGGGCATGATCCACCCGATCTTCAAATGGTTCGAGAAGTGGTGCAACGACGAATACCGGCACGGTGAATTTTTCTCATTGTTGATGCGCAGTCAGCCCGATCTGCTGCGCGGCGGCAACCTGCGCTGGATCAGATTCTTCCTGCTGGCGGTGTACGCCACCATGTACCTGAACGATGCGCGCCGCGCCGGGTTCTATGAGGCGCTCGGACTGAACTGGCGCGACTACGATCAGCGGGTGATTCGCCTGACCAACCATATTGCCACGCAGGTCTTCCCAATCACGCTGCCGGTGGACGACCCGCGCTTCTTCCGCCATCTCGACGCCTGTGTGCGATACGATGCGCAGATGCGGGCGCTCGAAGGGCGGAACGATCCGATTGCCGCAGTGCAGCGGGCGCGTCTGGGCGCCGGGATCGCTGCGCGTCTGCTGGCGATCTATCGGCTGCCGCCTGTGCCAACGACCGACGCCAATCGCTGGAGAGGTCTCGAAGGCTTCCCGAACTATCCCGGTCCGGGCTGGAACAAGAACGCATCGCTCAATGAACGGGTTCTCTCAGCATAAATCGCCAGGGTTAGGTTTATGGGAAAGGGTGAGAAATGATCAGTGCCTAACCCCTAACCCTTAACCCCTAACCCCTAACCCCTAACCCATAAGGACTCAACCATGCGCTTCGTCTTCCTGACCATGGATGGCAACCATTTCGCGGCGCTGCGGGAAGGCGCCGGGTTGCTGCACCGCGACGAGGGGATCGCACTGAACCTGGCGTGCTACGACACGAATGCGCTGCGCACTGCCGCCGACTGGCAACGCCTGGCGGATGATGTGGCAGCGAGCGATTTTGTGTTTGGCGCGATGCTCTTCGGCGAGGAGTTCGTTCGTCCGCTGGAAGGGATTTTGGCGCAGGCGACGGCGCCGGTCTGCATTATCACGAGCAATCCGGCGCTGATCCGTATGACGCGCCTGGGGCGCTTCGATCTGCGGAAGAAGGTGGAGGAGCAGGAAGCGTCGCTTCTGAGCCGCTGGATGCACAAGTTCCGCCCCAAAAGCGGACGGGGCGAAGGGCAGCGGCAACTGGCGCTGATGCGCAATCTGGGGCGTGTTCTGCAACACATCCCCGGCAAGGCGCGCGATCTGGCGACCTACATCGCAGTGTATCAATACTGGCTGAACAGTTCGCCGGAAAATCTGCGGCGTATGCTGGTGATGCTGATCGAACGGTACGTGCCCGGGTATCAGGGGCGCCTGAAGGTGCTGCCGCCAATCGAGTATCCCGATGTGGCGCTGCTGCATCCCGATGCGCCAGAACCGTTCGCCGACGAGCGGGAGTATGAGAAGTGGCTGGCGCAGCGCACGAGGCAGCGCAGGCGCGAGCCATCGAAAGGCGCGGTGGGTCTGCTGACGTTACGGACGGTGGCGTTGAGCGGCAATATGGCGCACATTCACGCTCTCTACCGTGCGCTGGAGCAGCGCGGTCTCGACGTGCGCATGGCATACGCCGCCGGTCTCGATTTTCGCCCGGCGATTGAGCGCTTCTTCCTGGAACGCGAGCCGCGCGCGCACTGGTTCGGCGGAAACGCCGGTCATCACTCCCGGCAGGCGCGAATTGATGCGCTGGTCAATGGCGTGGGGTTTGCGCTTGTCGGCGGGATGGCGGCGAGCCAGCCCGATGAGGCGGTGGCGGCGCTGCGCGACCTCGATACCCGCTATCTGGGGTTGATCCCGCTCTCCTTCCAGCGTGTCGAAGAGTGGCGCCGCGATGATAGCGGGTTGACGCCGATTCAGGTGGCGATGAATGTGGCGTTGCCCGAACTCGACGGCGCGATCGAGCCGCTGGTCATTGGCGGACCGACGGCTGGCAGCGATCGTTTCGTGCCGTTGCCTGAACAGATCGAGCTGGCAGCCGAGCGTATTGCACGGCATGTGGCGCTGCGCCGCACTCCGCCCCACGCCAGAAAACTGGCGATTGTGCTCTTCAACTTCCCGCCGACTCTCGGCAATGCTGGCACCGCCGCCTACCTCGATGTCTTTGCTTCGGTGCATCGCCTGATCTGCGCGCTGCGTGACGCCGGATACACCGTCGAGGTTCCGGCGTCGCCGGAAGAACTGCGCCACCTCGTCGTGGAGCAGAACGCGGAACTGTTCGGCACACCCGGCAACGTCGCTGCGCGCCTCAGCGTCAACGACTACCGCCGCCTTTTCCCCGCCTACACCGCCATCGAGCCGTTCTGGGGCGCCGCTCCCGGCGAGTTGCTGACCGATGGGCGCGATTTCTTCATCTGCGGCCACGTGTTTGGCAATGTGTTC
>JANWXL010000286.1 GCA_025055265.1 Roseiflexus sp. | reverse complement strand
TTCGTGCAACCCGCTGACGCAACGTGACGACATCCACGCGCTGCAATCGGGGTATCGCCTGGCGTCGTTGCGGGGCTACGATATGTTTCCGCACACGCCACATCTTGAGGCGCTGGCGGTGCTTGATGTTAGGGGTTAGGGTTAGGGGTTAGGGGTTAGGGGTTAGAGAGCCCACTGACCTGCAACCTTGCATCTGCAACACTCGCGCCTAGCACCTCTCGCCTTGCGTCTCTCGCCTCGTGCCTCTTGCCTCTTTCGCCTGTCAACGAATAAGGAAACGAATAAACGAATGGAAACGAATGCGCGCATGGGCGCCTCGCGCCTCATCTCCTCGCGCCTCGTGCCTCGTGCCCTGTGCCTCGTGCCTCACGCCTCGCGCCTCGCGCCTCTTTTGCCTGTCAACGAATGGGGAAGCGAATAAACGAATGGGCGCCTCGTGCCTCGTGCCTCACCCCTCGCGCTCGTGCCTCGTGCCCCGTGCCTCTTGCCTCACGCCTCTTGCCTCATGCCTCTTTCGTCTGTCAACGAATGGGGAAGCGAATAAACGAATGGGCGCCTCGTGCCTCATGCCCTGTGCCTCACGCCTCTTGCCTCGTGCCTCTTTCGTCTGTCAACGAATGGGGAAGCGAATAAACGAATGGGCGCCTCGTGCCTCATGCCCTGTGCCTCACGCCTCGTGCCTCATGCCCTGTGCCTCACGCCTCGTGCCTCGTGCCTCTTTTGCCTGTCAACGAATGGGGAAGCGAATAAACGAATAGGCGCCTCGTGCCCCGTGCCTCGCGCCTCGTGCCCCGTGCCTCGTGTCCCGTGCCTCGCCCCTCGCCCCTCTCGCCGCGCGCCTCGTGCCTCGTGCCCTGTGCCTCACGCCTCTTGCCTCGTGCCTCTTTCGTCTGTCAACGAATGGGGAAGCGAATAAACGAATGGGCGCCTCGTGCCCCGTGCCTCGCGCCTCGTGCCTCGTGCCCCGTGCCTCATGCCTCACGCCTCGCGCCTCGCGCCTCATGCCTCGCGCCTCGTGCCTCTTTCGTCTGTCAACGAATGGGCGCCTCGTGCCCCGTGCCTCGCGCCTCGTGCCCCTCGCCTCTCACCTCGCGCCTTGCTCCTCTCACCGCATCTGCAACTCTGGAGGTCTCCAGCGCGTAGTACCTGATAGTAAATCGGTTGCCGTTTTCGCGCGGGTGTGCTACCCTACCAGTGAGGCGCTTATAATGCCTGTCGCGCATGTTGCAGGTCCGCATATGACCGATGTCCAGCAGATTCTCTGCCCTAGATGCCACAAGCCGAATCTCCGGCGCGCCCGGTTCTGCCAGCATTGCGGTCACGACGTCATCCTGAACAACGCCGGTCCGCGCTACTATATCACGCGCGTCATCAAGGAAGGCGGGCAGGGCGCGGTCTTCGAAGCAATTGGCGATGACGGTCGCATGTATGCAGTCAAGCAGATGCTGGACCGTTTCACCGATCCGCGTGAACGCGACGAGGCGGTTGCGCGTTTCGAGGCGGAGGCAAAGATCCTGGAGCGCCTGCGGCATCCGCGCATCCCTCGCGTCTATGCCGACTTCAAGGACGAAGGGTATCACTACCTGGCGATGGATTTCGTGCACGGGTCTGATCTGGAGGACATCATCCGGCGCGAGCGGTTCATTCCTGAAGAGCGTGCGCTGCGGTGGGCGGATCAGATCTGCGATGTGCTGGAGTATCTCCATAATCAGAAGCCGCCGATCATCTTCCGCGATATCAAGCCATCGAACATCATGATCGAGCCGGATGGCAATGTCAAACTGATCGATTTCGGCATTGCCAAGGCGCTGCAGCCGTCGCAGCGCGGCACACAGATCGGCACCCCCGGCTATGCGCCGCCAGAGCAGTATCAGGGGATCGCAACCCCTGAGTCGGATATCTTTTCGCTTGGCGCAACCCTGCACCACATGCTCACCGGGCGCGATCCGCGCGATGAGCCGCCCTTTTCATTTCCGCCGGTCTACGCTTTACGCCCGAATGTCTCCAAGCGCACGTCCGATGCGATTATGAAGGCGTTGAAAATGAAACCGGAGGAGCGCTACCGGAGCGTGGCGGAGTTTCGCCGTGCGTTGTTGCCCGAACCTGCACCCGCGCACGTCCGGGTCGTTCCGGCGACCCAGGCGCTCCCGACGCCTGCCCAGGTTGCCGCGCCAGCCGCGCCCCAACCGGTTTCGGCATCAGCCGCTCCTGCTGCGCCCCAATCTGTGGCGCCGCCGACCAGTCGGGCGTCTGTGGCGCCGCCGTCCGCTCCCCCGCCATCAGCAACTGCGCCTGCGCAAAAGCAGGCAGCGCCTCCAAACGTGCGCCGATCCTCAAGGTTTGGCATAGTGCTCTTCGTCCTTGTGGTCATCGCACTGCTGGCGGCGACCGTTGCGCTGGCGTTTCCCGATCTCGCTGCGCGCGCCATTCAGAATATTCCGGCGCTGGCGACGCCGACGCCGCAACGTCTGATCCAGAAGCCATTTACGGTCGAAAACATCGAAGTAATCGTCCCGCCAGGTGGCGATGTCCGACAGGCGTTTGTTGCAGCATATACGCGCGCTGTTGAGGAACAGTTTGGACCACAGGCGCGAATCAATACCAGCGTGCCGCTCTCGTATGTTGGCGGCGAACCTGAGAAGATCGCCGAGGATGCGAATGGAACCAAGTATCGCGCCTCGATCACCGGGTTCATTCTCGTGCCGGCGACGCCGTAGGTTGTTCCTTCGTGAGGAAGGCGGATTGCTCACCGTTTCCGTTCGACGACGTTGATCGCGATGGCGGCGACAATTGCTGCGACCAGCACGACAATCAGCGCAATGGTTGCTACGCTCCAGCCGGTCTGCCAGGCGTTTACGAACAGCGCACTCAGTGCAACGATGGCGATGCCGATGCACCCGCGCGTTATGCGTCGTTCAGGTTGATCGGACATGGAACCTCTTTTTTAGATACGATACGCTCTGCTATGATACAGGAAAAACAGGGGGTGGGTTATGGGCTTTCTCGATGAACTAAGCCGAAAACTCGCTGAGGGGGTTGATCGCGCCCGCTTTGAGGCGGAAAAGTTTCAGCGGGTGACTGCTATTCAGGGCGAGATCAGCAACCTTCGCCGTCAGGTTGACGCCAAGCGACTAGAGTTTGGCGATCGGGCAATCGAACTGCTCAAAGCTGGCGCAATTCAGTCGCCAACGCTGGCGACGCTTCTGCGCGAGATTGAAGCGTTGCAGGCGAGTCTGACGCTGAAAGAAGAGGAGTTGCGCCACGTCCAGGGGCAGGTGTTTATCGAACCGGCGCCCGCGCCTCGTGCTCAGAACGTTCCTGTGAGCGTCGAGCCGCCGCGTCCGCCGACACCTGCGCCACCGCCGCCGCAACCGGTTGCTGGCGGCAAGGTCTGCTCCTCGTGCGGTTTTCAGATGCCGCAGACCGCCGTATTTTGCCCGAACTGCGGTCTGCGGGCGGGATAAATCAGGCGGTCAATCAGCGCGATACGGTATGCGTTTCGCTGTCGGGCAACCAGCGGATCGTTACGTCGTTGCGAGTATTGCGTGCGTCCCACTCATCATCAAATTCATCGTCTTCATCCGTCTCACGGTGAATGACGATGGGACCTTCATTGTACACCCAGGCAATCAGATCGTCGATCGAGTACCACCCTGCGCGATAGGACTCCTGGTCAACCGGATTGAGCCAGAATTTGATCTCGCCGTCCATCCACTGCCAGCGTTCGAGTGAGCGCCACTCGCGGTGATGCTCGGCGAGTATTGCTTTCGTTTCTTCAAAGAGGCGCAGCAACTCCGGCAGTGTCAGTCCCTTTGTACGCCGCTTCTGGAGAATGCGGCGGTTGATCGCATCGCGCAGACGTTCAAGTTCCGGAACATCCAGCGCGTCCAGGTCAATAT
Organism: Roseiflexus sp.; assembly: GCA_025055265.1. GTDB lineage: Bacteria > Chloroflexota > Chloroflexia > Chloroflexales > Roseiflexaceae > Roseiflexus. The sequence goes on along the minus strand of JANWXL010000286.1, from coordinate 3,369 downwards.
CGATGGGCATTCCCATAGCCGATGCGTCCTTTCCAGGAGCGGTCGCGCCTGCGCGCGATTGTCAGTGTACGCACCGTTGCGAGACGACATCCGCCCTTATGGGTCGTGGTAGAACCGGTACCACGACGGGTGATATGCCACTGGCACGCGGGTCGCTTCCCGGCGAACCCGTCTCCATGATAGCAGGGATTGTTACTCCTGATGTGAACAATCTTGTGACAGTCTATTCACGATTCGATGATATTCTGCAATGAAAAACTTATCATAAGCTACGTTGCGCCAGCAAGGGTGGATGGCGGAATGCTGTCACCACCGCATGCCTGAAAACAGCGCACAAATCACACCTGCACACAGGTGCGACCTTGCACTTCGCTGGCATCCAGGCTTCGTAGCTTTATGCTGTGTTTGTGATTGTAAGGGACGACAAGGCAAGCTACAGGCTTTACCGTCCGCCTGCTGATGCAGCGTCGTCGCCTTCGCGCGCCAGTGGCTGAACGGCGCGCGTTGTATAGATGACATCCGTTTGTGTATGTATGCTGACTGACGTCAGCACAGTACAATGGCAATGGTGGAGGCGACGACCGGATTCGAACCGGTGAATGGGGGTTTTGCAGACCCCTGCCTTACCACTTGGCTACGTCGCCGTCTACGCCGATTCTAGCATAGCCAGCGATTCATGTCAAAGGGGTGTGACATCATGCCTCATCGATCTCGTTGTGCATTCCTTCCAGCAACGATCGTTCAATCGGCGGCAGATCGTTCCACGTGCGCGCCATCCAGGTCACTGCGGCGAGGAACGTCTGCGCCCGATCAGTGTCAGGGCAGACGCTGCGCAGCAAGCGCCAGAATGCGGGCGAATGGTCAGGATGTATGGCGTGTGCAATCTCGTGGGCCACAACGGCCTCAAGCACCCAGCGCGGCATGCGCAGCAGCACGGCATTCAGACGCACGGTGCGCGTTGTGACGCTGTAACTGCCCCAGCGCGCTTCGGTCAGCGTAAATTCAGCGCGTTCGACGACCGGCGGGTCAGGAAAACGGGCAGCAATCCGGCGCACCAATGCCAGCGCATCTTCCTCTTTGTTGATCCGTTGCTTATGGATGCGTTGGATCAGGCGACGCGCTAGAGTGGTGATCGCCTGGTCGAGGTCAGCGCCATCAACCGCGTAGGGTGCGCTGATTGAGAGCGTTGTGTCACGCAGGCGGGCGTTGATATTTTTGACCGCTTTGCGCGTAACGATGACCGTCAGGGTCATGCCGTCAACAGTAATGACGCGCTGATCCGCCATGGCTACATCACCTGCACTGCGCGCGGACGTTCCATTGTAACACCTACGCCTAACCAGGCAAAAAGGAGAGCGCCGACAAAACGGAGCGCTGCGCTGGTCAGCAGCGCTGGCGTATAGCCGAAGAGGTCTGCCAGCAGCGTGCCGACCAGCGGCGCCGCCAGGGTTGCAATGTACGTGGTTAACTGGTAGAGTGCGATGTACGATGCCGTTCGCTCAGGCGACGCCGTCGCCAGCGAAATATCGAACAGCACCAGGTTCAACCCGGCGCCGAAGATGCCCGCCATCGCTGCGTAGAAGACCAGTGGCTCAACCCGCGGCGTCAGCGCCGTCAGCAGCGGATAGAGCGTCAGCCCGAACGTACAGATGCGCAGCACCAGCACGTTTCCCTTCCGCCGGGTAAGCGCCGTCCAGATAAAGTAGGCGACCAGCAGGACGCCATTGTTGGTCGTGTTAATCAGTCCGATCCAGAAGTCCGAAGCGTTGAGCTGACGCACCCAGTAGAGCGGGAAGAGCGGCAGCGCCATCATCATGCCCAGGTTGAACACAAATGCGCTAATAACAAACCGACTGAACGGCGTCGGTTCGCGCAGGACTGACAGCATATCGGCGAGGTATGCTCCCAGTGACTGTTGGGCAATATCCTTCTGTGGCGGCGGATTGTCGGGGATTGTCAGACGGCGCGAAAAGAAAAAACTCAGCGCGCCTCCCGCAAATGAAGCTATGAAGACGATCTGGTAATTCAGCGGAAACGCGACGTTGTCAAGAAATGCGCCGATCGCCGCTACCGTGATCGCTGTAGTGGCGCCAAGAATTGACCAGCGCCGACTCATCAGATACTGGCGCTGACGCGGTCCCGCCACTGCGCCCATCACCACCGTAAAGGTGATATTGACAATCGCCTGCGGGATCGTCACCAGCGCCCAGATGACGACGATCGCGTAGGCAGTCATCTCCTGACTCAGGAAGAAGGGGATCAACCCCATCAGCACGAAGGAGCCTTGCACAATTGCGCGTGGCCAGGAATACCAGGGCGCCATGTTGCGCTGTCGTTCGAGAAAGCGTCCGAGCGGAATCGACAGGATCATGCCGGTGAGTGCCGGGAGTGACGTGAGTAGACCGACCAGGAAAGGGGAGGCGCCAAGGCGAGTCAGGAAGACGCCGAGGAAGGTCGAGACGCCGGTGACAATCCCAACGCCGATGCCATCGATCAGGACGCTCCGCACATTCTGTTTGTGGATGTCTGCTGGCGGAGAACGTCGATCGCGCCAGCGTGCCAGGATGGGCATGATGTCCGCAACTCCAGATCAGGGAGCGGTTTGAGGGTGGTATTATATCATTATTCAGGCGAGAGGCGAGGGGCGAGAGGCAAGAGGGGAGGGAAGGTTGCGGGCTGCAGGTGCAAAGGTTAGAGGGTTAAGAGTTGAGGATGAGGCTGAAAAAGGAGCCGGGGCTTCAGCTGCGGCGGACAGATGGAAAGGGTTAAGGGACCATGTTCATACATCGTGTGACGCGCGGGTATCTGGTGTTGATTGCGGGTCTGATCGCGTTCTTTGGTCGGCGGTTGCTGGCGGGTGAGGCGCTCTGGCCCCCAGGACTGATGCATGCTGAGATTCTCAGCGAGACAGAGATGTGGATCGTTATTTCCACCGCGCTGCTGATCGGTCCGGCAGTGGCGCTTGGTCGTTTGCGCGCCATCCTGATCGCGCTGCCCTTCTCGCTGCCGCCGATAATGCTTTACGTTACGTTCTATCCGCTATTGATCGTCTTTGTGTTGCTGGCAATGGTTCCCTGGCTGGTGCATGCCGCGCTGAGCGCCTGGCTGCCTGAACGGCAACGGGGAACATAGGCTTGGACGATAAGGCGGCGAGACGCTCTGCTACCCCAATGCTACATCCTCTCGCCGTTCCGTGCCGTTGCGTGCAACCAGCACCGCCATCGCGCATGCCGCCAGAACGCTCTGCGGATTTCCGCTCGGTTCGGGGAGCGCTACTGGTACACGTCCGCCAACGATGATGCCAGCGGATTGCGCGTGCGCCAGGCGATCCAGTTGCTGCACCAGCATCGTGCCGGCTTCCAGGTCTGG
>JANWXL010000278.1 GCA_025055265.1 Roseiflexus sp. | reverse complement strand
ATCCGCGATCTCGAGGCGCGCTACAAACGCCTCACCAATGGCGATGCCGCCGTCGAGTGGAAAACCTTTCATAAGTGGTGCCGGGACTACTGGCCGCAAGGCGAAAAGTGGCCAAAAGTGATCGGTGAAACCGAGCGTGCATCGATCATCGCCGATGTCTGGCGTCAGCACCTGGCGGATACGTCAATCTCTGAACGGATGTTGCAGGAGGAGATCGACTGGTTCAAGGATCGATTGTTGAGAAAACGTCAGGATTATCTGTCCGCTGATCGATCAGGGCGCGGTTTTGGTCTGAACGAAGCCATGCGCAACCGGATGTACGACGCGATGCTGGAGTATCAGCGTCAGCTAGAGGCAAGGGGCCTCTTTGATTGGGGCGATGTTCCGCGCCGTATCCGGCGTGCGCTGCTCGAAAATTGCGTCTCTTTCCAGCCATATGACTTTATTCTGATCGACGAAGCGCAGTTCTTCGCGCCGATCTGGTTTGAAATCATCAAACTGATCCTCAAGCCGAGAGGTCATCTGTTCATTGTTGCCGATCCGACGCAGGGCTTTTTGCGGCGCGGGCAGTCGTGGAAGGCGTTGGGATTAGAGGTGCGCGGACGTTCAGTTCGCCTTGATCGATCATATCGAACAACTCCCGCCATTCTCGACTTCGCCTCTCGCATGTATCAGATGCGCCTGCCCGACGACGACGAAGCGATCATCGCACGGGCTTCATCTCAGGCTCACAACGAACTGCCGCAGATAATCGCGCTGGACAGTGAGCAGGACGAGATAACGCGCGTCATTAACGAAATCCGCGCGCTCTGCGAACGCGGCGTGCCGCTTGAACATATCCTGGTGCTCCACCCTGACTGGCAGGGGGTTGAACAGATGCTGGGACGCTTGCAGCGCGAGTTCGGGAACGCTGCGATTGCCGACCCGAAGAAGATACCGCCGGGGAAGCATCTTCGAGTCTGTACCATGAATGCTGCCACTGGTCTCGAAAGCCCGATTGTCTTCGTCATGGTCATGGGCGTGCACCGCCTTTATGAAGCGGAACAGGATCCACTCCTATCCGATGAAGAGCGCGCTGAACTGATTCGCTCCAATACGCGACAACTGTATATGGCATTCACGCGTGCTGCTCAGCGTCTGGCGATTACCTGCGTCGGCGATCCGCCGCCATTCCTTCCACTGTCGGGAACTTCATCTGTACACGGGCGCGAGTACGCGCGCGCATCATGAGGAATCCGTTGCCAGAGCCAACGTTCTCCGGGTAAGTAGTCGCAGGGGGTTGCCAGCAGATCGTTGAGGTTTGACTGCGTGAGCGCTGCGCATTCTATTCGTCCGGCAACGCTCTGAGGCAGGCGCGCCTCCACGAACAAGACCCCAACGATCCGCCCCAGTAACCCTTAACCCCTAGCCCTTCGTCTCAGGCTTGACCGGGCAGGTGTTGATGCGCAGCACCGAGTAGAGCGGGCACACGCCGATCACAGCCGTCACGAGCAGCATAAATGCAACCACGCCTGCAATGATCTGCCAGATGCCGCTCAGCAGCGTGAACGCTGCAACCAGAGCGACCATGCCAAGCACTGCGCGAATGCCGCGATCGATTGGACCTTCATTCTTCGCAAACATCGGTAGTCTCCTTCCCTGGTGTGCTGAGAAATGTATCTGATAACCGCGTCACTCTTGAAATGCGGCAGGCAGCAAAAGGTTACAGAATGACCGGTAACAGCGCTGAGGTAAAATAGCCACGGGAGCGGTCACTGCGATTCCTGCAAGACCACAAGCAGGAGTCCAGGCGGCTGTCAGACAGCTTATCTGCGTACCGGCGCGCAACGAGTCGAACCGACGGCGCGCCGTATTGTTTGAGAAAGGAGGTTCTTCCGTGCAGGCTGTTGATGATGCCGGATTGTTCAGCAATGTTATCGAACGCCAGCAGGCGCCAGCGTTGCAACGCATTCTGATCGCCATCAGCGGCGCGGCGCTGGTTGCGCTGATCGTCTTCCTTGCAACGCTGGGCATCAACCCAACCGGCGGCGTTCCCGCCGTCGGCGCAGTTGTTGTGATGCTGACCAGTATGGCGGGAGTGGTCGTTCTCCGTCGCGGGCGTTTTCGCCTGGCGGTTCTGATCGCGTCCGCCGGTCTGGTCGGCGCTGTCTTCTTCGTCACCGTGGTCTATGGCTATCCGGCGGCGACGCCGTTCTTGCTGGTCACGCTCGTGCCGGTCATACTCACCGGTCTCCTGGTTGAAACCAGCCGGTTAATCGCAGTCTCTGCTGCAAGCGGGCTGATTCCTGCCCTGATCTGGCTCCTCAAGCCAGCAATGACGCCATTCGTTGCTGCAGTTCAACCGCCCGGCGATCTGACGGTCGTGGCGGTTGCATTGTTTCTGCTCGTGCTGTTTGTGGTCACGACGATCATTGCGTTGTTTGGTCCGGTGCTGCGTCAATCGCTGGCAGCCGCGCTGGTGCGCGAGCGGGAACTCGATCAGTTGCGCGCTTCGCTTGAGACGACGGTGCAGCAACGCACTGCCGAACTTCAGGAGGCGCTCCGCATCGTCGAGCAGCGAGAGGCGCAATTGCGGCAGACGCTCGCTGATCTGCGCGCAAGTCAGGAAGCGGTCCGCGAACTGAGCGCCCCGGTTCTCCCGGTGTTGCCTGGCGTGCTGGTGGCGCCGCTGGTCGGCGCTATCGATGCAGGACGGGCAGAGGTGTTTGTGACCAACGTGTTGCATGCCATTGAGCGCGAACGTGCGCATCACGTCATCTTTGACATCACTGGCGTGCCTCTCGTCGATACGCACGTTGCCCGTGTGATTCTGCAGGCTGCCGATGCCGCGCGTCTGCTGGGCGCGCAGGTCGTTGTGGTCAGCATTCGCCCCGAAGTGGCGCAGACCGTTGTGGGTTTGGGCGTTGCACTCGAGCGAATGCGCACCTTTGCGAATCTGCAACAGGCGATCAGCGCACTGCGCGCTGCGTTGCCCGCTGGCGTGCATCAACAGAGTGCATCTGCTGGCGTGGATGCCTGATCGCCAGAGGCAGGAGACGCTTGACCGTGTACGACTTATTGGGTATTGTGTGCCGGAGACAATGTGTGCAGAGAGATAGCGATGGCGACCCCAGCGGTGTCTATTGAGGAACTGATTCTGCAAACCGACGCCAGCGGCGCGCCAGTGCGTCTGGAGTACGTGCGTGGCCGAACACGCTGGGAAGCCTCGCCATCCAGCCGACATCAAAAAGCGCTGCGACGGATTGAGCGATCAGTTCGTCCTTCACAGGGCGATGCAACCGGCTGTGCGTGCTTCACGCTCTCCGACACGCTCATCCGCTTCCCCGATCCCGCAGGCTCGATCAAGCGACCGGATCTTGCCATCTTCTGTGAAGAGCCGCCAGATAGCGATGAGGCGTTGAACGTGGTTCCGGTCGCAGTCGTTGAAATCCTGAGCCCGGGGTATGAAGACAAAGACCTGGGTCCCGACGGCGCACCGTTCTACCTGGAACACGGCGTCCTCGACGTTGTGGTAGTCGATCCGCGCAGCGGCGCGGTCTTCCACTTTCGCCCCGGTCATCCGCCAGCAACGCTTCAGGCGCCAGTCGTCATCTCCCTGACCTGTGGATGCGTCCTGGAGGTTCCATCGCAGCCTGCTTGATAAGAGCGCTAACCTCAATACCTCTTAAGCGCACACAAAGGCACAAAGACTCTGCGCGTGCGCTCTACTAATGATGGCTCGTCTTCCTTATTTGCTTATTTGGAAAGGTTTGAGTCCAGGGCATATCCATTTGACGCGCGCGCTTTTCTGTGGTATCCTCGCCGCGCTTTGCAAATCGTGAAAGAAAAGTAAACAAGTCCACGACGACTGTATGATGTCACGAAGCAGACGCCTGCTGCGGCGTTGGCTGGCGCTGGCATTCTTTTTTGCTGCGCTGGTCCAGGCGGCGCCGCTCACGGCGGCGGATCACGCTGGCGTCGCCCCCGAACTCTGGCTGCCGACGCCTCCCGGTGAGCAATGGCGCATCATTCAGGGGTACGCCTGTGGCACCCACAATGGCTGGGATCGTTACTCTCTTGATCTGGTGCGGGTCAATGGTCCGAGCGCTGGCGCTCCGGTTCGCGCCGCCGCCGACGGCGTGATTTTCGTCTGGGCGCGTCGAAGCGGTACGCTCATCCTCCGTCACGAGGGCAACCTCTACACCATGTACACGCATATGCAGCACGCCGAAAACCCGCAGGTCGGGCGGATCGTGGCGCGCGGCGAGGTGATCGGCGCAGTTGGTGATCGCGGATCGCCGGGGATCGTCCATCTCCATTTTACTGCGTTTACCGCAGAAGGATCCTGGGCGCGCAATCGACGCTCCATCCCATTGCGCTTTGCCGAAGGATATGATCTGCCAGAGATCGGCGGGTGCAATCAGCACGGCGGCAGGGTGCTGGTTGCTGGCAGCGCACCGCTGTCGAACGTCGAAGGGATTGGCTTTGCCGGAGCAGACATCGGGCGCTGGTACAGCGGCGATGTGCGGATCGAGTTCAGCGGGACGGCAATGGCGGCGGGGTATCGGGTAGCATGGGGCGTCGATCCTGTCGGCGCAGCGCCGGAGATGACAACGCCGAACGGCAGCGTGAGCCTCGCCAGGGCAGGCGAAGGGTTGCACACCCTCTTCGTGCGCGGGTGGGATCGCAACGGGCAGCAAACGGTCGCCACGTTCGGTCCGATAGGGTACGACACAACGCCGCCGGAACCTCCCCCAGCAATGGCGCCAGTTTCCCTGAAATCTGGAGTGACGACGCTGATCTCCTGGGAACCGGCAGGCGATGCCGCTTCAGGGGTTGCGGGGTATCGCATCTATATCGGCAACGATCCGACTGGAGTCTCGGAATGGTTCACCCCTCTGCCCGAGATTGAAGCCCCGCCGCTGGCTCCTGGCGAGCACCTGCTGCGCGTACAGCCGATCGATTATGCCGGTAATGCGGGTGAGTGGGTGACAGTCGCCAGAATCGTGGTGCGACCGTAAGTGCAGTAATTGCTCACAATGCCAGCCCTTGCGGTTGACGTGGGCTTCGACAAGCTCAGCCCACGCCAACCCCACGACGGCAGCGAGCGTGCCGTCTGGCTTTGGAACTTGACTTTTGGGCTTCGACAAGCTCAGCCCACGCCAACCCCACGACGATCCGTGCGCACCCACCGGCGCGGTATCTTCGGATGCAGCGCATTTTGCTCAGCCCACGCCAACCCCACGACGATCCGTACGCGGTTCACGCGCTTTGAGAACGGCTACAACCCGGCAGTTTCATCGCGTGCATTCCTGCGCTCTTCAAATATCCAGGTTCCGCACCTCGAGCGCGTGGGTCTGAATGAAACGTTTGCGCGGCGGGACCAGATCGCCCATCAGCATGGTAAACGTCTCATCCGCCTGCTGCGCATCTTCGAGCGTCACCTGCAGGAGCAGGCGGTTGAGCGGGTTCATGGTTGTTTCCCACAATTGCGAGGCATTCATCTCGCCCAACCCCTTGTAGCGCGTCACAACCGCTTTGTTGCGCTCCGAGGGCGCGAGCGACGCCAGATACTGATCGCGCTCTGCGTCGGTAAAGACATACTTTTCGGTCTTCCCGTGCACGATGCGGTAGAGCGGCGGTTGCGCCAGGTAAAGATGCCCATTGGTGATAATCTGGCGCATGTACCGGAAGAAGAACGTGAGCAGCAGCGTGCGAATATGGCTGCCGTCCACGTCTGCGTCGCACATGAGAATAATGCGATGGTACCGCAGTTTGGACGGATCGAACTGATCGCCGACGCCTGCGCCGATAGCGGTAATGAGCGCCTTGACTTCGTTGTTGGAGAGCATTTTGTCAAGGCGGCTCTTCTCAACATTCAGGATCTTACCGCGCAGCGGCAGGATCGCCTGATAGCGCCGGTCGCGCCCCTGTTTGGCGCTCCCGCCAGCGCTATCGCCCTCAACGATGAACAACTCCGTGCGCGCCGGGTTGGTGTCCGAGCAGTCGGCCAGCTTGCCCGGCAGCGAGAACCCCTCGATGGCGCTCTTGCGCGCCGTCTCCCGCACCTTCTGCACAGCGATGCGGGTGCGCGCCGCTGCGATGCACTTCTCGACGATCCGCCGCGCCTCCTGCGGGTTCTCCTCGAGCCAGGCGCTGAAGGCGTCGCCGAACACCGTGTTGACGGCGCTGGTTGCGGAGGGGCTGACCAGCTTCTCCTTGGTTTGCGAACTGAACTGCGGGTCGCGCAGCTTGACGCTGATCACGGCGGTCAACCCCTCGCGCACATCATCGCCGGTCAGGTTCCCTTCGTTTTCCTTGAGGAAACCTTTACTGCGCGCATACGAGTTGATCACCCGCGTCAGCGCACTGCGAAAACCGGCGACGTGCGCGCCGCCGTCGGTGTTGTTGATCCCGTTGGCAAACGCATAGACCGAGTCGGTGTCGAAGCTTTCGGTATATTGCAGCGCCACTTCCACCATGACATCATCGACGGTGCGTTCAACATAGAACGGGTGCTTATGAAGCACATTCTTGTCTTTGTTGAGGTGGCGCACATACGAGCGAATGCCGCCCTCGAAATAAAAGTTGACCTCGTTCCCATCGCGCTCATCGACGAACTTGAAGCGCAACCCTTTGTTGAGATACGCCATTTCGCGGAAGCGTTGCGCCAGGGTCTTGAAGTTATAGTCCAGCGTCTGAATAATCGTCGTGTCCGGCAGGAAGCGCGTGATCGTGCCGCGCCGGTTGGTTGGACCGACCTTCTGCACCTCGCACAGCGGAACGCCGCAGCGGTACTCCTGATAGTAGTGCATCCCATCGCGCGCATTGTGAACATCAACGCGCATATACGCAGAAAGTGCATTGACGGCTGACACGCCAACGCCATGCAGCCCGGATGAAACCTTATAGCTTTTGTTGTCGAACTTCCCGCCCGCGTGGAGCATGGTCATCACCACCTGAAGGGTGCTGACGCCCAATTTGGGATGCGGACCGGTCGGGATGCCATAGCCGTCGTCGGCGACGGTCACCGATCCGTCTTTGTGGATGGTCACCTCAACCGTCGTTGCGCGTCCAGCCATCACCTCATCGACCGAATTATCAACGACTTCGCGCACCATCGTGTGCAGGCCGTTGACATCGGTCGGTCCGATATACATGCCGGGACGGCGGCGAACTGCCTCCATCCCTTCGAGCACCTGGATCTGATTTTCGTCGTAGCCGGTCACATCGACCGATCGCAGTGGTTCTGTTGTCATAGATGACTCGATATCGCTGATTATTGATGATGGTTTACACGCCTGGACGGATCACCTGCTGTTCGCTCAAACGGCGGAGGCGTTCGCGGTAGAACGCCATTCGCGCTGCAGCCAGACCAGCGCCGATGTAGGCGCTGCCGAGCGCCGCCGCCACGCCGCCAAACGTCGAGGTTCCCAGCATCTCCCAGATTACTTCGGTGCCGCGCGTGATCAGCAGCGAGAGAAGCAGGAACCCGACGACGCCCCACAGATTGCGGCGCACCAGTTCAAAACTTGCCCGCAGAGCGCGCAGCGGACCCACCCGGCTCATTACGATCGCCTCATTGGCGAAACCGACGTAGATTTGCACCCAGATAATGACGACCAGGATCAGGCTGAACGCCAGCACACCCAGCACTTCGTTGACCGCCATAAGAAGCGCTGCCACAAAGGTGAACGGCAGCCCGATCAACACAAACGCCGTTGCCAGGATCGCCATCACTCCCAGCACGGCAGCGCCAATGTGCACCATCACGCGCCACAGGTGGCGTTGCAGCACCGGTTCGCCGCGCACCGCAGCGCCCACCAGCGTCAGAAACAGCACGCCAATGGGAAAGACGATCAGATTGATCACCACAAACGTCAGCAGCGCCGCCGGGATGCTGGCAATCGTGATCACCGCGCCCGCGCTGCTGGTTGCCAGTGCGCCCGGCGCAAAGCGCGGCACGACGAACCGCGGCATCACATTCATCAGCGCCAGCGCCTGACGCAGGTCGGTCTGACCGAGTTCCGCCAGCAGTGCGCTCATCTGGCTCTGCGCTTCGCTATTGACGTCCCCCGATGCGCCTGCCAGCCTGGTGAGAAAACTATCGAAGCGATCAAATAATGGCGCAAACGAAACCGGCGCTGTCATAAGCAGCGCCAGATTGAACACGAACACCAGCAGCAGGGCAGCCGGCCTTCGGTGTATAGCGCGATATCCTTCGCTCAGCGTGTCGATAATCGAGGCGGATTGCCGCATACTGGCGCTCTAAATCTGTTCCAGACAACCTCCACATTATACCACATATCGCCAGATTCGGGGAGGAGATGTGAACACATGTTTGCAGCCAGCAAAGGCGGGAAGGTGAAGCCAGGCGCGAGGCAAAAGGCGAGCGGCGAGAGGTGGCAGGCGGGAAGGTTGAAAGTGGCAGAGAGAAACATTGCTGCTCAACGTCTCTATCAAGCAGGAGTGGGGGAGGGTTGTGCATAGATGCGCAAACGCTTTTTATCGCTTTTCGAGTTCAGAAAGCCACTGTTCGTCCAATTCGGAGCACTGCGGTTTGTGAGGAATATAACGAACGAGCACCGTATCGCGCGCTTCAAGTAAAGAATAGGTCTCTCTGTTAACTCTTTGCGCCTTTCTGAAGCGAACGGCATCGCCTTTTTGGTCAGGTATGATTAATTCCCACGCAACGAAGTAAAGCACGTCATCTGCTACTTCTGCTGTCCACATGTCAATAATCTGCGCCTCATCCTTCGAACCATTCTTGAGTTGTGCTTCCTTCGTATGTACTACGAAATAATGTATTATGCCATAGATGACATAAAAAAGTAGCATAAATACTATCATAAAGACGGGTTGTACGGATCTTAATAAGAACAAGGTAACCATAACTGCCAATACGGGAATACCTAAAAAGATAAACATCATTGATATTATTGGAAAGATTGGATCGAATCCTAGAAGTTCTGATCGCTCATTTTCACTCAACGGTTCGCGCTTCTGAGCCTTATTAGATGGCGCTCTTGAGTCCAGAACGTGCAGGGGTGCGTGCAGCAGCGATCCGCAGAAGCCACAGCGTCGGTCTGTTGTATCAATTGCTGCACCGCAATTCGGGCAGCGTGCAACGTCAACAGGCGCGGAAGGAGCATCCACTGCCGGATCTACGGCGCGCTGCGTCTGCACTAGCGCACCAGGCGCTGTAACGCTAAGCGACTCCAACTCGCGCCGTGCAATGCTGTTTTGCGGGTTGATTGCCAGGGCGCGCTCCAGGCATTCACGCTTCTGCTGGGGCGTTTCAACTACAGTCGCCATCCAGAGCCAGGCAATCTCACAGGACGGGTTCGCGCGCAACACCTGCGCGAGCAATGCACGTCCACGCTCCGTCTCGCCTGCACGAATGGCAGTGATGGCTGCGTTCAGCATCTGGTCGGGCTGGCTTGCTGCGGTGATGGACATTGGCAGCCTCTGATGTCGGGAACAATCTCAACTGATAGGCATATCACCGCCATTGTAGCCAGACCAATGGACGCAGATCGCTCCAACTTAATTGCGATATTGCAACAAAATCGCAATCTAGAAGTGACTACCTGTCTGGTCGCTCGCTCTGCGAGCGGTATTGTGCGTGTGACCGTCGCTACCGAGCGACCGATGTCCTCCTGGTCTTCGTCCTGCGCTGCAGAGTCTGCCGCGTCAGGTGTGCAAAGCCAGCGGTGACGGTCACCACTGGGCTTATGGTCCCTGGTTCTCGGTTCTTAGTTCTCAGTTCTCAGCTTTCAGTTCGCGCAAGGATTGCCAACGGTGTTATAATAGAAAGGGTTTATCCCATCAGAAAGCCTTGAAATGGCGATTTCCACTGTGTCCGATCAGATCGTTTTCACGCCGGAGGCGCTTGCCGCACTGACGGTTCCTGGCGCGACGGAACGCTGGAATGCTATCCAGGAACGGTTGCAGCCGGTGCTGGCGGCATTCGCTGCCCGCTTCAGCGCCGAGGCGTCCC
>JANWXL010000123.1 GCA_025055265.1 Roseiflexus sp. | reverse complement strand
GGTTTGAACATTGCTGCGATGGTCTATGTGCAGGTGGATGTTGCGCCTGCATATGCCTTGCTCGAAGCGCAATCCATCGCGCAACTGGCTGTGCACGAACCGCGTCTTCAAGGGATCGTGGCGTGGGCGCCGCTCGAAGATGGCGAATGCGTGCGGTCGATCCTCGATGCGCTGGTTGCTATCGGTCCGCTTGTTAAGGGCGTGCGGCGCATCCTCCAGGGCGAGCCGGATCCGGCGTACTGTCTGCAACCGTCGTTCATTCGCGGCGTCGAAATGCTGGCAGAGTACGGGTTGTCGTTCGATATCTGCATCTATCATCATCAGTTGCCAGCAGTCATTGAGCTGGTGCGCCAGTGTCCCGGCGTCACGTTTATTCTAGACCATATCGCCAAGCCCGATATTCGCAGCGGCGCATTTGAACCATGGCGCGAACACATCGCAACGCTGGCCCGTTTGCCAAATGTGGTGTGCAAAATCAGCGGCGTGGCGACCGAGGCGGATCATATGCGCTGGACAGTTGACGATCTGGCGCCCTATATCCGGCATGCGCTCGAAGCGTTTGGCGAGGATCGCGTGATGTTCGGCGGCGACTGGCCCGTGGCGCTGCTGGCAACCAATTATCGACGCTGGGTCGAGACGCTGGCCACGCTGACCGTGGACCTGTCGCCAGAAGCGCAACGGAAACTCTGGGCTGAGAATGCCCGCCGCGTCTACCGTCTGCCTTCAGTTGCACGATAGCGCACTCCATGGTATCTTGCGCCTGTGTGGGCGCATCTGAATCTTCATCTTGATCCGGACGACTCCGCGTACTCTGATGTATTGCGCCGTATTATGGCGCGCCTGGGCGATTATGCAGCGGCGATTGTTGAACCGCTCAAGGCGCGCCCAACCGGCGCCACGCTCGTGTGCGCAACGAACCAGCGCATTGAGGTGCGCATGACGACCGCAGCCCGCCATCTGTTGCTGGTTATCGCGCCCGAGTCGGATCTGGCGCACGAGGTCTTCTTCCTGCGCATGCTCTCAGCGCACGACCTGCCAGCGCCACGCCTGATAGCATACGATCTGAGCTGCACCACTATTCCGTTCACATATGCTCTGGAAACCTATCCTGGCAGTCTGACGCTTGCCTCGCTTAATGATGCAGCGCTTATACGTGTCATGGGGAGGTGGATCGGGCGTATCCTGCGGCGAATTCATCGGATTGAGGCGCCCGGCTTTGGCGCTCCAACGCCGACCGGTCGCTGGTCGGCGCAGACGTGGCGTGAAGCGCTGGCGCGCTGGCTTGAGCAGCGGAACTTTGATGCTCAGGCGGAGGCCGCTCTGGGTTCGGATCTTGCAGCCATGCTTCGTTCAGCAACCCTTGATCATCCGGCGCTTGCCTGCGCTCAACCGCGGGTATTGCACGGCGCCATCGAGCCTTCACGCGCGGTTATTACCGTAGGCGAATCGGTGCAACTTGAAGGTCTGGTACGGCCCGAAGCGCCAGTCGGCGGTGACCCGTCGTTTGATCTGGCATATGCGCTCTCATCGCGCCAGTCACCCGCCTTTCGCCAGGGTGTGTTGGAGGGGTATGAGATGGGAGGGGCATTGACCGCTGAACATTACGCGCGTGTGGATCGTCTGCGTCTGCTGATCGATATCATGCACGCATTCGAGACGGGCGATCCGGCAGTGCTTGCGGGTCTGCCAGCGGCAGTCATGGCTCGCCTGGAGGCGCTATCGTGAATAATGGACACAAGAGCAGCACCGCGAGCCGGTTGTTTGCAGGCGGTCTGGCGCTTGTGCTCACCGGGCATATGCCATACCTGCGCGCTGCCGGTCGTCGTCCCGACGGGGAGGACCCGCTGCACGAAATGATTGCATTTTCAATCATTCCTGTGCTGAATGTTCTGTACGATCTGCACGAACGCGGCATGCGCCCATATGTGTCGCTGGCATATTCGCCGGTTTTGCTCGAACAACTGGCGGATATTGTTGTTCAGAAACATTTCATCGTCTGGATGGAGCGCTGGCTGGCTCGATGCGAAGCGGCGCTGCGCCGCTGGCAGCGTCAACGGCAGAGGCATCAGGCGTATCTGGCGCGGTTCTACCTCGACTGGGGGCAGGGGGTTTTGCGCAGTTTTACCGAACGCTACGGACGCAATCTGGTCGCAGCGATGCGCGAGCTATGCGCGCAGGGGGTCGTTGAACCGCTGGGAGGCGCCGCGACGCACGCCTATCTGCCCCTTCTGGCGCGCCAGGAATCGGTGCGTGCGCAGCTTGATGTGGGAACCCTGACGGTCACTCGCCTGCTTGGTCGCCGGCCGCGCGGCATCTGGCTGCCTGAGTGCGGGTTTCGCAACGGAGTCGATCAGGCGTTGCGTTTGAGTGGCACGCGCTATTTCATTATCGATCCGTCAAGTGTGGCATCTGACACGCACGTGACCCATTTGCGTCCCCGATGGGTAGCGCCGCGTCGCTTAATTGCGCTATTGCGCGCAGTTGATGCGTCGCTTCAAATCGTGTCGCCTGGCATCGGATATGTTGGCGATCCGCTCTATCTGGCAATTCGCCGCGATCGCGTCACTCACCTGCCGATCTGGCGCAACAGCGATAGTGACGCGCAGGTTGAGCCATACGATCCGTATCACGCATTTCGGCGCGCCCAGGAACATGCTGTTCACTTTGCTGAATGGACAGCGGCTGAATTGCGAGCGTTCGCCGACCGCCATGATCGTCCGGGGATCGTGGTGGTTCCGCTTGACGCAGATGTGCTGGGACGGCGCTGGTTTGAGGGTGTCGCGTGGCTGCGTGCGCTTCTGGAGACTATTCTGACCCGCCACTTATTTGCGCTGACGACGCCTTCGCCATACCTGCGCGCTTTCCGACCGCGCCAGACCGTCGCACTGCAGGATGGATCGTGGGGTCCTGGAGGCGATCATTCCGCCTGGAACTCCCCGGCAAGCGCTCCGCTGCGTTATGCGGTTAGCGAAGCGGAGGATCTGGTTGTGGAAATGGCGCGACGCTTCCCAGACGCTCGTGGTGACCGAGAACGCGCGCTTAATCAGGCGGTGCGCGAGTTATTGCTGGCGCAGTCGAGCGACTGGTTGCTGCTGCTCAGCAGGAATAACGCCAGTGAGTCGCACCGTCCATGGAGTCATCTGGCGCGCTGCCAGCACATGTGCTCGCTGGCGGAGCGTGACTCGCTTGATGAAGCAGATCAGATGATGCTTGCCGCCATTGAAGAGATCGACAATCCCTTTCCTCATTTGAACTACCGCGTTCTGGCGGCGGAGACTGTGGGATGACGTGGGTGGCGCGTAACCACAGAGACGCAGAGGACACAGAGGTTTGCAAGGCGTTCTGACTATGCAGCACATGTGCTTCTCCGCGTCCTCCGTGTCTCTGTGGTTATAGTCAGGTGACAATCGGCAGCCCCGCGCGCGCCCACGCGATGATGCCGCCGCGCAGGTTGAGCACGTCGCTGTAACCGGCGCGCCGGAGCATATCGGCGGCGACGCCGCTGCGATTGCCTGAGCGACAGATGGCGATGATCGTGGCATCTTTGGGGATGCTGCTCATTTTCCGCGACAGTTGTCCTAGCGGAATAAGCACGCTGTCGGGGATATGCGCTTCGACATATTCTTCGCGTTCGCGCACATCGAGCAGATACAGGCGTTCACCGCGGGCAAGGCGCTGCTGGACCTCGGCGGGCGTAATCTCGTCGTGTCTGGGTTGCAGTCGAAAGAAATTGAACATCGTGCTCCTCTCCGAATTCTTTGTTCCAACCATCACCAGGAATATGATGCGTCGATCAGTTGAGACGTTACAGACTCGTGCGCCACAGGAAGGGTAAACCAGAAGCATGCTCCTTTGCCTGGTTCGCTTTCGACACCCATAGCGCCGCCGTGCGCGAGCACGAG
>JANWXL010000108.1 GCA_025055265.1 Roseiflexus sp. | reverse complement strand
TCGTTCGATGGCCGCGACTACGTGGCGGAAGCGTTCGCGCTCGATGTGCTCTATTGCGCTATTGGCGAATGGGAGAACGTGCAGCGGCTGAGTGAGTTGTGAGGCGAGAGGCACGAGGCAAGGGGCACAAGGCGAGAGGCGCGAGGCAAGGGGCACGAGGCGAGAGGCAGGAGGCAAGAGGCAAGGGGCACGAGGCGCGAGGCGCGAGGCAAGGGGCACGAGGCACGAGGCAAGGGGCAGGAGGCAAGGGGCACGAGGCGAGAGGCAGGAGGCAGGAGGCAAGGGGCAAGAGGGCGCATTCGCTCATTCGTTTCCATTCGTTTATTCGTTTCCTTATTCGTTGACAGGCGAAAAAGGCACGAGGCGCGAGGCGAGAGGCGCGAGGCAAGGGGCACGAGGCGCGAGGCGCGAGGCAAGGGGCACGAGGCACGAGGCAAGGGGCACGAGGCAAGGGGCACGAGGCAGGAGGCGAGAGGCAGGAGGCAGGAGGCAAGGGGCACGAGGCAGGAGGCAAGGGGCAAGAGGGCGCATTCGCTCATTCGTTTCCATTCGTTTATTCGTTTCCTTATTCGTTGACAGGCGAAAGAGGCACGAGGCGAGAGGCAAGGGGCGCGAGGCGAGAGGTTACAGTGCGAGGGTTGCAGGCGGGAAGGTTACACGCTGAACGCGATGCCCTGAGCCTGCGAAGGGTTGAACGTTACACGTTGCACACTAACGCATTCGTTTATTCGTTGACCTATTCGTTTATTCGTTGACCCATTCGTTGACCCATTCGTTTATTCGCTGACGCATTCGTTCCGAGGCTCAACCATGTTTATCCCGTTGCAGCACAATCAAGCAGAAGCCATCTCCTCCGCCGATGCGGGACTGTTGGGGCAGGCGCGTCTCACCCGGCGCGTCGCCAGAGAAGGACGAGAACCCCGGTTTGGCGACTATGGCGCCGTTCTCTTCCGGGTGGTTCTGTTGCTGATCTGCGGGGTCGAACTGATCCTGCATGGCGTGTCACACCCGGCCACACCGATGCTTGGCGTTACTCTGGTGATTGCGATTGGCGCGCTGGTCGCCGGATTGGTCTCCGCTACGCCGTCGTGGATGCTCCTGGTTGCCGACGGCGCTGCAACCAGCGCGCTCATCCTGGCAACTGGCGGCGCCACAAGCCCCATGCTCGTCCTTGCGCCAGCCCTGGTTGTTCAGGGCAGTCTGCTGGCTGAAGAGCGCGATACGCTCGCTTCCGCTGGAGTCGGCGTGATCATTTTGTTGCTCATTGCTGCGCTCGATCCAGCGCGGACAGGCAATCTGCTGATCGAAATTGCAGCAGTGCATGTCATCGTGAGCATCGCCGCAGTCTGGGGGGCGCGGCAGGCGCGCCTGGCGCTAACCCGCCTGCACGACGATCTCGCTTTGCGGACACGCCTGGACCAGGATCGCAACGAGGCGCGACGCGCACTGGAGTGGCAGCGTCAGAATCTTGCGTTACTCAGCGCCTGTGCATCGCTCGATGGTCTGACACGGTGCGCTATTGAGCGCGCTGCCACGATAACTGGTGCGCCAGCCTCAGTGGAAGATGCGCAGGCGCCTGTCTCCTTCGCCCGGCACGCGCTCGACATTCCTGGCGTAGGACGTCTGGTTGTGCGTTGCGCTCTCGCAGAACTCAGCCGTGCGCAGCGCGATGCGCTCGATCATCTGGCTGCAACCGCGGCGCAGCGCGCCATCGCACTGCGATCCGCCGACATTCTGGAACGTCATCACCACGCACTGATGGCGCTGTGGGAAGGCGCCGGTATGCTGCGCGCCGCTCCTGATCTCAACGCCACACTGCTGGACGTCTGCCAGCGCATTGCCGCTGCGCTCGATATGGACTGGATGGCGCTGATCGGTCCCGACGAACGCCAGACGCTCGCGCCACTCCTGATCGCACGCGGACGCGAGCAGGGTTCATCGCCGCGCCTGCAACCGGCGCACTTCCGCCTGGCGGCCGAAGTGCTGCGCAGCGGACGGTTGCTGGTGCGCGTCGAGCAGGAGCGGACGCTGGCGTTCCTGCCGGTGCGCGTGGCGGGCGAACCATCGCTCGTTCTGGCGGCGCGCGGCGCCGTGGACGATGCGGCATTGCAGACGCTCCTGCTGCTGCTCGGCGATCTGATTGGCGAACGGCTATTCGCCCACTCGCCTGGCAACTGATGATTTTTGGAAGAAATATTCCGCTATGCGCCTGATTAGTTCGTAAACGAAGTTTTCTGACTTTTTGCGACCTTGAGCGCGGCGAAGGTCACACGGCACAGGACGAGGCGGATGCTTCGCCGCACCCAAACGGTAAATCACCGGAAAACTTACTGTACAGGCTACTGATTGCCCGACGGTTAATTGAGAATCGAGAAAATGAATCCGGTAGACCCACGCCACTGCCTGAGCTGCGAGCTAATGAGGAGGAAGAAATGAATCTGGTACACCTGCGCTTCCAGGCTGCGCATTCTCTGAGCTGCGGGCTAAAGCCCTCGCTCAGGACATGGAAGCCTCGTAGAGGCTTGCACGATCTCAGCCAGGGCTTATGAAGATTAAGAAATGCATCCGGTAAACCTGTGCCGCCAGGCCGCGCACCCTCTGAGCTAGGGGCTAAAGCCCTCGCTCAGGACATAGAAGCCCCGGAGGGGCTTTCATGACCTCAGTAAGGGCTTCAGCCCGCAACGCCCAGGAATACCGGACTATTTTCCTAATCTCCAATAAGCCCTCGCTCAGGACATGGAAGCCCCGCAGGGGCTTGCACGATCTCAGCTTTAGCCCGCAGCGACCCGGCCGAACCATTTTCTCAATCTTCATAAGTCGTGGGCTACGGGAGGCAAAGCCTCCACGCGCGAGGTGGAGCGGGTGATAACGAAATTAATCACTCAAAGACCGCCAGAACCATATCGCTGTTGAGCCATGGAGTCTTCTATGACCGTAACCATCCAGATTGGTATGGCCGTCACTCTGTTCATTACCGGCATCGGCATGCTGATCTGTGGCCTGGTGATCATTATGACGCGCGAATACCAGGAAGCGATGCGATCGCTGGCGGGACAATCGTCGCGCCTGAGCAGCAAGGCGCTAACGGATATCGGCGTTCAGGCAGCGCTCGATGGGGCGGCGCACCTGCTCGAAGCGATCACCCGCCTGGTGCAGACTGCCGTCGGCATCGGCGCGTTTCTCTGCCTGCTGGGCACGATTATCTGCGGGCTGGCGTTCTGGATGATGATGATGATCAGCGCATAACGCACGCTTTTCAGGGTGCGCCGCTGGACGACGCGGCGGCGAAGGAACAAACGTATGGCAGTACAACTCGCTGGTTGGGCGCATAGTTATCTCGAAGCCCTCTGTGCACAGCCGCATTTCAGCGCCGCACGGACGGTCGCACCGCTCTGGCTGGCATCCGATGCTGGTCATTCCGCCGACACAGGAACGCCGGTCTCTGCGCCGCTGACCATTCAGATGGCGGCGGAAATCTTCCCGCGCCTGGCGCTGATCGGCCCGGCAGGCGCCGGGAAAACGACGACCCTGCGCGCACTGGCGGTTGGTCTGGCAGAGGCGTTCCTTTCCGGCAACAGCCGCACGGCGTGGAGCAGCGCCAATGCGCCGCTTCCGCTCTATATCGAACTTGCCCGCTTCCAGGGGAGCGTCGAAGCGACGCTGGCGGCAGTGTTCGGAATTGGTACGCCGCCGCCGCTCGACGAACTGGCGCGTGAGCGTCCGCTCCTCTTCCTGCTCGACGGACTGGACGAACTGCCGCCAGCGTCGCAACTGACCAGTCTGGCGGCGCTGAGTCATACCCTGGCGGCAACCGGAGCACAAACGCGCTGGATCAGCACGTGTCGCAGCGAGCATCTGGGATTGTTCCGCCCCTGGTTGAACGGCGCTGAGGTGCGCACGCTGCAGCCGCTCCGTCCACGTGATGTGATTGCCCAGGTGCAGCGCCAGGCTGGCGATGTGGCGGCTGCCTGGGTGCAACGGAACGACGACATTGTTCATCTGGCGACCCGTCCACGCTGGCTTTCGGCGCTGATCGAAGCGCGTGACGCGCTGACCGCGCCGATCCAGAGCCGCGGGCAGCTCCTGGCGACCTGGATGCCTGCGATCGTAACAGCGGCGCTGACAGCGCACCCGCGCTCAATTCCGGCGTCGCAGGCGGTTGATGCCCTGATCGACATTGCCCGCCTGATCGATCAGCAGGGGCAGGACAACCTCTCCCTCGACAGCGCAATCACTGCCATCGAGGTCAGCGCGTATGCGCCTGAAACGCAGCTCACCGTCGGCGCGCTGCGTCAGCCAGCGCCGATCCATGGGCGGACACTCCGCGCTTCAACCGGTGAAGCCGCACTGCTGGCGCTGATCGACGCAGGCGTTCTCACCTTTGACGCCGAACGACGCACGATTGGCTTTCGGCATCCCGTGCTGCGCTCGTTTGCTCAGGCGTTGCTGCTGGCGCGCATCCGCCCCGATCAGTGGCCCTCCGCCATTCTGAGCCGCGCCTGGATGGACGCGGTGATCTTCGCCTACAGCCTGTCTGAGGACCGCGATGCTGTGGTGCGGCGCCTGCTGGCGGCTGGCGCGGTCGGATTGACAGCGCGCTGCCTGATCGATGCGGAAGACCCTGCGCATTACGACGAACTGCTTGAGCGGAGCGGCTCGCTGACGCCGCCGTTGCGCGTGATGATCGCCGACGCATTTGCTGCGGAAGGGCTGGATCGCGCGGCGCTGGAGCAACTGGAGCGCGCTGGCAACGAAGGGTACGACGAAGCCGGACTCTTCGGGCGCCTGGGCGATCTCTACAGCCGCTCCGGTCAGTGGCGGCTGGCGCGCGTCGCCTATGAGCAGGCGCTGGCGCGTGAAGCCGACGATCTGCGCTACCGCCAGCAACTCGGCGTTGTGTGCAGCCGGATGGGTGAGCTGGAACAGGCGGCAGCGGCGCTGGAAACGGTTCTCGATGCCCAGCAAAAGCGTTCGGCAGCCGCAGCGCACGAACTGGGACATGTCTATCTTCAGCAGGGACGCTTCGCGCGCGCCCTGGAGGCGTATCGCCATGCGGCCCAGCAACAACCCGGCGAACCGGCGTACCGGCGCAGCGTGGCAACCGCGCTGCGCCGACTGGGACGCCTTGACGAGGCGGAAGCGGAACTGCGCGACCTGATCGCTGCGTCTGGCGGCGATGCAGCAACGTATGCGGAACTCGGCGAGGTCTACGCCGATGCCAGTCGCTGCACGGAAGCGGTCGAAAGTTATGCCCGCGCTGTTGCGCTCCGTCCCGATGATCCGACCCTCTATGCGCGTCTGGGGCAGTTGCGCCGCAGCACCGGCGATCTGTCGGGGGCGCGGGCTGCGCTGCAACGCGCGGTAGAGCTCAATTCCTCAAACGCAGCGCTGCAGGACGATCTGGGGCAGGCGCTCGAAGCGTGCGGCGAGACGGAGAGCGCGCTGGCGGCATACCGTGCGGCTGTCTCGCTCGATCCGCAGTGCGCCGCGTATCACCGACGCCTGGGGGCGCTCTTGCGCGATTGCGGTGACCACGACGGCGCCGCAACGGCGCTGCGAGCAGCGCTCGAATTGCGCCCGGACAGCGCCGAAACCTACGGAGAACTGGCGGAACTGTTATGGCGCGCTGGCGATGCCGAACAGGCGCTCGACGCTTACCGGCGCGCACACGCACTCGCGCCGGACTCGCCCGATCACGCGCGCGCGCTGGGACTGGCATACCGCCGCCTTGGGCGCGCGCGCGATGCTGAACGCCTGTTGCGCGAGGCGCTGGCGCTGGCGCCGGATCGCGCCGATCTCCATTACGACTATGGTGTGGCTGCCGAAGCTCTCGAACAGTGGGATGCGGCGCTTGCGGCATACGAACAGGCGGCGACGCTCGACCCGCAACGCGCCGATTATGCGCGCGCCGCCGGTGCGCTCCTCCTGCGCCGCGGCGATCTGGCGCGAGCGCGATCGTTGCTGGCGGTTGCTCTGCGGCGCGCGCGTCGGGATCCCGAAACATTGTTTCAGGCAGGAATGCTTCACGCCGCCGCCGGAGCGTGGCGGCTGGCGGCGCGATCCTTTCAGCGCGCCGCGCGCCTGAGCAGCGAGTCGCGCTACGAGAGCGCTCTGGGCAGGGCATATCTGCATCTTGGCATGGCGAACGAGGCGTGCGCCGCCTTTGAGCGCGCCCTCCTGCTGCACCCCGATGATATCGAGACGCTTGACGCCTATCAGTCGGCGCTGGAGGCGTGCGGTCGCCTCGAGGCGGCGTATTCCGTCGGACGACGTGTTGCGCGGCTGGCGCCGGGGAATGCAGCCATCCAGCAGCGCGTCGGCAGTCTGGCGCTGCGCCTGGGTCGCGTGAACGAGGCGTTAGAGTTGCTTGATCGTGCTGTAGCGCTTGATTCGCGCCTGGTCGCGGCGCACCTGGAGCGGAGCCGGGCGCTCCTCGCCGCTGGACGGGCGGAGGCGGCGCTGGCAGCCGCGCAGCAGGCGCGCGCCCTTGTCCCGGATCAGGCGCAACCGATGGCGCTGGCGGCTGAAGCGCTTATTGCGCTTCGACGTGACGACGAGGCGCGCCCGTTGCTGGAACAGGCGCTGGCGCTCAATGCCGCGCTGCTGCCCGCCTGCGTCGCTTTGCGCGACCTGCTGGCGCGCGCTGGCGATCACGCCGCAGCCGTGAGCCTGGCGCAGCGCGTCGTGACGCTCGCGCCCGATGATGCATCCCATCACGCGCGATTGGGTGAGCTGCTTCTGGCAGCAGACGACCCGGCGCAGGCGGAACAGTCGCTGCACCATGCACTCCGCCTGACAGCCAGCATCGACGAAGAAGAACAGCGCAACCAAATGAGCGCCCGCATCTATGCGCTGCTCAGTCGCGCCCGCGCCCGAGTTGCGGATTGGGAACAGGCGATCGCGTATGCGCGCGCGAGCGTCGATTGTGCACCGAACGACAGCGAGTACCGCGCGCTGCTTGCCGAGGCGCTGGAGGGCGCTGGCGATCTTACGGCGGCCATCGCGGAACTGGAAAGCGCTGCCGCTGCAGAACCTGAGCGCATTGATTGGCAGCAGCGTCTGGGGCGATTCCTCTACCGCATCGGCGACTACGCCGGGGCGCTCGACGCACTGCGTCGTGCAGTTGCAGGCTCTGGCGCCGCCGATGACTACCACGCGCTTGGCATGTGCCTGCGCGCGCTCGACAATCTTCCCGCTGCTGCCGAAGCGCTTGAACAGGCGTTGCGCCTGCGCCCCGACGCCGCATCCTGGCGAGTCGAACTGGCGCTTGTGCACCTGGAGCGCGGCTGGCACGGCGAAGCCCTGGCAGAACTCAATCAGGCAATTGCAACCGCCCCTGATCTGCCGGATGCGTGGCGCGCCCGCGCCCGTGCGTTCCTGGCAATCGATCAGGCCGACAATGCGCGCGCCGATCTGATCGAGGCGCTGCGACGCAACCCACGCGACGCTGAAAGTTATGCGCTGCTGGCTGAAACCCTGATCGACCTCGGGCACACGTCTCAGGCGCTCGAGAGCGCCCGACGCGCCGTGGCGCTGCATCCCGATAACCCGCACTATCGGCGCGCGCTGGCGCGTGCGCTGCGTGCCAGCGGTCGGCGCGCCGAAGCGGTCGAACACCTCAGCCGCGTGGTCAACGAGGCCACCCCGGCACAGTGGTGGGAAGAACTTGCCGACGATCATCTGGCGCTTGGCAATCTCCCTGCGGCTCGTGCAGCGCTCGAATGCGCTATCGCCGCTGCTCCCGATCATGCCGTGATGCGCTTCCGCCTCGGTGACGTGCTGTTGCGGCTCGATGAACCAGCCGCTGCTGTCGAGCAACTGCGCGCCGCTATCGCCCGCCGACCCGACTACGCCGCCGCGCATGCCCGTCTCGCCGAGGCGCTGATCGCCCAAAACGACGGTGACCACGGCGATGCTGCGGTCGAAGCGGCGCGACTCGCCGTTGCGCTGGAAGGGCGCTGCGCCGATCACTGGCGGGTGCTCGGCGCTGTTCTGCGCGCGCAAGGCGCCCCGGACGACGCCGTTGACGCGCTGCGGCGCGCTCATGATCTCGATCCCGAATCGGCGCCTGCTGCATTCCTGCTGGGTTTGACACTGCTCGAACAGAACAACCCGGCAGCAGCCGTCGCCCCGCTCGCCGCGGCAGTCGCAGCGGCGCCAGAGAACGCAGCGCACCACGGCTACCTGGGCATCGCGCATCGTTCGATGGTCGCGCCCCTCGTCGAACCGGACGAATTGCGCGTCGTGCCGACCAGCCGTCGCGCGGCGCTGACGATTGCACGGCGTTCGTTACAGCAGGCGATCACCCTCGATCCGCGCTGCGCGCGCTGGTGGTACGAACTTGGGCTAGTCGAACAGCAATCCGCCAGCCATGCACCCGCCGTTGAAGCGTTCGAGCGCGCAGTGACGCTGCTGGATGATCAACCCGCCAGCGTGCCGGCAGGCATCTACCCCCCGCCCGCTGGCGTCGACCAGACTGCGATCCTGCGCAGTCGCGCTCTCTCGCTCTACCTGGTCGGTCGACTCGACGCGGCGCGCGCCGATCTTGAGGCGCTGATCGCCCGTGATGCGGCGCTTCCGTTGGATCGGTACCTGCTGGGACGCATCCTCCTTGATGGCGGCGATGCCGCTGCCGCGCGCACTGAACTGACCGTTGCCGCTGCAGGCGACCCATCGCACGCGCAGGCGCGCCTGCTCCTCGGACGCGCCTGCCTGGCGTTGAATGAGCCGCTCGCCGCCATCGAAGCTATCGAACAGGCGGCCAACCTGCACCCCGATCACGCACCAACGGCCGCCGCTCTCAGCCAGGCATACGCCGCCGCCGGTCGGCGCGAACGCGCCATCGCTGCTGCCCAACGCGCCGTGCGACTCGATGCGTCCGTCGGCGCGCACCACCATCTGCTGGCGACCCTCTACGCCGCCAGCGGCCGCTTCCAGGAAGCGCGCGCAGCCCTGATCAACGCGCTGACCCTGCAACCCGACGTTGCC
>JANWXL010000019.1 GCA_025055265.1 Roseiflexus sp. | reverse complement strand
GAAGGGCAGCCCTGTCCACCCGATTACTATCAGATGCAGGCAAACTATGCCGCTCGAATTTATGCCCTGGCGATTGCCATGAATAGGACTCAACCGGGCTGCGGCGACCGTATCGCGCCGAGCATCATCCACGAAATGACGACCAGCCCGACGGCGACTCCGAACACCAGCGTTTCGGGCACACCCGCACCGAGGAGCAGCGCGCCAAGCAGCGGCGCCAGCATGCCGCGCACGCCAATCGTCGCCGCCTGAAGCGCCGTGTACTCCATCACACGCCCACGCTCGGCAAGATCGATGACACCGGTTGTGATTCCCAATTCAAAACCGCCCTGCATTAATCCCTGACAGATAAAGGCAGGCAGAAGCATCCAGGCGTCGCCAGCCCAGACATATGTTAGCGGCACGAAGACCGCTAGCAAAATGCTGAGTCGCAGCACCCACAGTGATCCGTAACGATCAAGCAGCCGCCCCCAAATAAAGAAACCCGCGAGCCAGAAAATTGATTGCACCAGATTCAGGTAGCCAATTGTCGTATACGAAAGTTGCAGTCGACTCACCTGCACGACCGGATAGAGCGGCAGCGCCATAACAGCACCGAACCCATAGACCGTCAGAACCAGCAAGTACAGTGCAAATCGTCGATCACGGCGCACAATCGGAAGCAGCTCCCGCAGCGCTGGCTGGCTTGCTGGTTCGGTTGCGCCATCCACCGGACGAACACGCGAGAAGACTAGGCTCGATGCTACGCCAAAGATCGCCGCCAGCGCGAAGAGCGGCTGATGTCCAAACCGATCAAGCGCCCACCCCGCAATCGGTGTTGCGACCAGCACCACGATAGCGACCCCGATCCGCACGGCTGACATCGCCCGCCCTCGATAGCGCGGCGGGTAGATCTGCTGCATGATGTGCGCATATGCTGGAGATGGCAGCGCCTCAGCGATCCAGAACAGGGCGGCGAGCGCCAGAAGCCAGGGCGCTCCAGTGAGTAGCGCGCCGCACAGGAGCAAACCGCGTCCGCATGACCAGGCAACGACTGAAAAGCGTAACGGCGATGTGCGGCGGAGGAGCGCCAGGCTCAGGGGTGAAAGCGTTTGACCGATGTAACTGAAGATGACGTACAGCGCAAGCTCGAAGGGAGTCGCCCCCAGGCGCCGCAGAATGACTGGAAAAAACGTCAGGCTGGCGGCAAAGAAGAGCCCATACCAGAAAGAGGCGAACAATTCAATGTGAACATTAGCGCGGACAGGCGCCGGGTACGAACCAACGAACAAACGTTCAATACGCCGCAGGATGAAGACTGGGAAGGGTTGCACGACGGCTCCGACGGGTTTCAGACGAACAACGCTATCGTAGCGCGATTGGCATCTCTCGTCAAACCTGGACGAAGCGCAAAAAGAAACGGGCAGAAGCGACGCTTCCGCCCGCCCGTATTGTCGGTAACCATACCCCCGATTCTGTTGTTTGCCGCCATCTCTCTCCGCGCGCGGCGCGGGCCGCTCCTGGCCTGGCGGGTGTTACCCGCCCTCACCGTCGCGGCTGCGGTGTGAGCGAACGCGGTGGTACAAACGCGGCATACGCCGCTCCCACTCGATAAGCCCGCCCCACACACCTTGCTCCCCATCGTCGGCGCAGTCGCCTGGCCGCCGACATTGCTGCCGGCGCCGGTGCGCTCTTACCGCACCCTTTCACCCCTCACCTGAGCCCCGAAAGGGCCATCGGCGGGTCTGCTCTCTGTTGCCGTCTTGCGTCGCGTGAGCGTTACCACCCACGCGCCCCCGCTTGCTGTTTCGCGGGGCGACGTTCCGCCTGGCGGCGGGCGGGGAGTCGGGAAGTTCCTCTGGAGGATCGCTCCAGCGGCGGCGCGTTACCGACATATGCTCCACGTGTATTGTAACACGCCGCGCAAGCATATGCAAACAAATGAGCGCCAGAAGGCGCAGTCGTGAGTCGACAGCAAGTGCCGCCTTTTGCCACTCGCCTGACCTGTCATCCTGGACTGCGACACCGTAAGGGCGGGTCTGAGATCCGCCCTTACGCTCCGCCGCCTCACGTAGATCAAGCGAGCCCTCGCGCCACCTGCGAAGGTTTCTCAACGGTCAGCAGCGCTTCGAGATCAGCCGCATCCTCGTACGGACCGATGACCGCCACATGCAGATGCTCGTCGCGCAAGACCCGCTGCGCCACCCGCAGCACGTCCTCGCGCGATACAGTCTCGACTTCGGCGACGACCTGTTCAACAGGAATGACGCGCCCGTAGCGCAGTTGGTGCGAACCGTTGCGTGAGGCAATTGCCCAGGTGTCTTCCAGCGAAAGGAGAATGCCGCCCTTCACCTGTTCCTTGACCTGTGCAAGTTCGTCGGCGGTAATCCCCTCGCTGCGCACGCGCTGCAATTCCGCCATGACGGTCGCCAGACATTCGCGCAGGTTCGGCGGCTCGACGCTGCCAAAGACAATCCACTTCCCGGTATCGTGATGTTCGCGGCTATAACTGCCAATGTTGTACGCCAGCCCTCGTTCCTCACGAATCTCCTGAAAGAGGCGCGACGACGGACCGCTGCCGACGACTGTGTCGAGCACCAGCAATGCGCGGCGATCCGGGTCATTGTACGCTACGCCGCGAAAGCCGATGCAAAAGTTCCCCTGTTCATTATCGTCACAGTGCAGCGTTAACGCAGGACCCGGCAATGGCGGCTTACTGGGCAGGCAGGTCCGCGGCGCTCCTTCTGGAAGCGCGTCAAAAGCGGCGGCGACTGCGTCAAGCGTGCGCTGCAGATCAACGTGGCCTGCAATCGAGATAACCGTATTCTGCTTTGTGTAATGCGTCCGCCAGAATGCCACAATCTGCTCGGCAGTAAACGCCGCAATTGTCTCTTCACTGCCAGCGATGTCTCGTCCTAGCGGCTGATCGCCCCACATCGCCGCATCGAGCAACAGATGCACCAGTTCCGACGGCGTATCTTCAGTCTGATGCAATTCCTCAGCAATGACACGACGTTCCTTCTCGATGTCAAGCGGATCGAATCGCGGGGCGATGAGCATATCTGAGAGCACGTCAATCGCCCGATCGAAATAGATGTCAGCGACCTTGGCGTAGTAGACCGTCGACTCGAAACTGGTGTAGGCATCAAGGATGCCGCCGACCCCTTCAATAGCATCGGCAATCAACTTCGGCGACGGCCGGCGTTGGGTGCCTTTGAACAGCATATGCTCAATGAAATGCGCGATACCGCTTTCATGCCGCTCTTCGTGACCGGCGCCAACGCCAATGAAACAGCCGACCGACACTGAACGTGCGTGTGGCAACGGTTCGATCAGGACGCACAATCCGCCTGGCAAAACATAGCATTGTGGAGGTGATGGATACGTGTTCATACCATCATTATACCCTGCAACTATGTCTTAACAAACATTCACCTGGAAGACATCAATTGAAAAGAGGCGGTCATTTCACATTGCTACCATTATGATCGCCGTGCAGCATCCCGGAGCCGCAGACCTACGGGTTGAAAAACCATGCTCTACACTCATGAACGACCGGATACTCTGACCGTCGCTGCCGAACACAGTGATGACATCCCCGCGCTTATCGCACATATGCGAAGAATAGGTATTCCTCAAATCCTTGATCGTCACATTCCCACACGCGCCTACTGGGGCAACCTCAGCGTCGGCTGGACTGCGGCCGTCTGGCTGGCACATCTGCTATCGTGCAGCGATCACAAATCCAACACTATTCAACAGTGGGTGTCGGCTCATCCAGAAACGCTACGCTGGTGCGCTGGCGGCGATGTCACACCGGTCGATGTCGGCGTCGACCGGCTTCACGACGTTCTGATTGGCCTGAGCCACGACGCGCAGTGGCAGGCGATTGAGACTGATCTGAACCAGCATGTGCTGCGCACCTGGGCGCTGGCTGACAAACAGGTGCATCTGCGTCTGTACGAAGGACGCTCGTGGCATATCTCGCCAAATGGTTCGTTTCAGATGAACAAAGCGCACCACTGGCGCACCAGAACCCTGCGACCGTCGATCTTGCTGGCAACGCTCAATCCATCGAATATACCGCTGGCGACGTGGTCCTTCTGCGGGGATCACATTCCATCCGCATCATTCACCCGGATGCTGGACCAGATATCGAGCGTTCTGCCGCAGCAGCGGCGTCGATTTATTGGTGACGCGCTGACAGCCGTCGAACTTCGGGGCGCCATTCACAGGCGCAATGACGAGTACCTCTTCCTGGCGCCCGATGCACCGACTGATTCCGCTCATTCCCTCACTGACCATGTTCCCGCAGGCGTCTCCTCACTCTTTTCAGCAAAGCACGGCGGTCATGATGATCTATCGGCTGAGCATGGCATCGAGTGGTATGTGCCAGCGAGCGCTGAAGTTGACGGGATGACCATCGTGTGGAATGAGCGACGTATCGCTGTGCGTTCACCGGTCCAGGCGCATCTGCTGGAAGAGTCACTCCGATCTCGGCTGGCGCGTGCAGAGGAGGCGCTGCTGGCGCTTTGCGAACGCAAACGCGGGAAGCGTCGTCCTCGCTCGCTCGACGCTTTGCGTGATGCTGCACAGGCCATCCTCGATAGTTACCAGGTGCATGGATTGCTACGCCTGCATTTCGCCGAGCAGATCGAGGAGCGGCTCGTACGTCGGTACCGCGGGCGTCCGACTGGCGTGCGCGTTGAGCGTGACGTGCAGCTTACCGTTTCAATCGACAACGACGCGCTTCTTCGGGCGACTCGACGCCTGGGATGGCAGATATTCGGGTCTAACATTCCCCAAAAAGAACTGTCTGTGGATTGTGTCCTCTCAATCGCCGCCTCGCCGGTCTCGGGGTTCGAGCGCCTGCACGGTCGGCCGCTGTCGCTGGCGCCACACGAGGTGCATACTCCGGAATTAGAGATCGGATTGCTGCGCTTACTTGCATTGGGACTGCGAACCCTTGCGTTACTCGAAACAATCGCGCGTCTCCAATTGATCAGGGAGGGGCTGTTGTCCGCCATAGACGACGAACGCGCGTTATCACGCACGACCGGCGAGCGTTTGCTCGAGGCCTTTCGCGATATTATGCTCATCCCTGGAGTCCATTGCCTTCCCCACGCAATCACGCCGCTGTCGCTGCTCCAGCAACGGGTCCTGCATCTGCTGGCATTGTCGCCTGAGATCTATCAGGCAACCAGGTGACACAGCTCAACCCAACTCACGAGTATGAGCCTGTCTGGACGCGTCGGCGATCCTGGCACATGCGCCTGATGGCCCTTGAATACATATTCCGCTATCCGCCCACCCGCCCGGCGCCTGAAGTCGCGGGCTACGGTTGCGAAGCCTGCCTTCGCGGGTTGGACCCGGCGATGCCAGATTATTTTCTCAAACTCCATGAGACGCGCCCGTTGGGTGAAACATGCGAGAGATTGCATCGCTGCATCCCTTTTGATGCCCGACCATCTGTTATTCGGATGGGAACAGATTGTGGTACCATATGCTCTGAAACGATCCTGAAAGATTCTGAGGCATCGCTGATGAAGACATTTGATCGCATATGGACCGCTCTTGCCATCGTGCTGATGGTCCTGCCATTTGTTGCACTGGGATACGAACTTGTGAAAAGTGAGGCGCTGCTCACGATTGCCGTGTTCGCAGTGATGGGCGTGCTTCTCTTCGGCACATTCATCCTCGGCATGCGCGTGAAACCAGAGTCGCCCGGCGAGGCGCAGGATGCGGAAGCAGATGCAGCGAAAGCGCATTCGTCGGTCGAGAC
>JANWXL010000010.1 GCA_025055265.1 Roseiflexus sp. | reverse complement strand
CATAGGGATCGCTGGTCGCCACCACCTCGTACCCGGCGCGTTGCAGCGTGCGCGCGCACACGTCGCACATGTGCTGCTCATCATCAACGATCAACAATCGCGGCGGCGAGGCGCTGGTCAGCGACCTGGAAACTCCGGTGTCGATTGCCCGACTCATCGCATTGACGCTACGATACTAATTCAATGGTTCAGCGGCGATGAGAGCCGCTCGTACATTCGTTCCATCTTCAAGGACAACGTCGGCAGCAAGAGTGCGAATGCGAGAGGGCAACCGCTGCGGCGCAACCGAGATCGAGCGCACCTGCCCGATCTGTCCCAGGTAAGGCTGGTGCAGCATCCGAACGATCGCGCCGGGTCGCACCATCGGACGCGGCGCGTCGAGCGTCACTCCCGTTGTACGGGTTGGCAGCGGGATCACAACTCGCGGTCGGCGACCATCTCCCCAGCCGTGCGTTGTCCCCTCAACCAGCGCTTCCCTGCCAGCATACGAGGCAAGCAAATCGAACAGCGGACGCGACATCGGACGATTGCCAAAGCCTTCTGTGACGATGACTACAAAATCGGCAGCGGGGCGAGCAGACGCGGGCAAACGCCAGTCCGGCGGCCCGATGTCCCACGATGCGTACCCTTTGACCCCAAGAAAAGCGCGCAACTCGGCCTCATCGATACTGCCGACGATAATGCCGCGCACTCTTTCCTGCACCGCTTTCTGCAACGCTGCGGCGCTAATGCCGCCGCCACCGATGATGATCGCGTAAGCGAAGCGTGCATCGATCTTGTTCGGGGTGATCGGCTCCGTCGGGTCAGTCACCATCAGTTGCAACACCCCGTACTGACTCGTTCCAATGCCAAAAATGCCATAGACCTGCGCTGCCGGGGTCTCGATCTGCACCCCTTCGTAAGGCATGATCTCCGTCACGACGCCAGGGGCGCCGGCAAGCAGTTCATAGCGTATCG
This sequence comes from Roseiflexus sp., assembly GCA_025055265.1. GTDB lineage: Bacteria > Chloroflexota > Chloroflexia > Chloroflexales > Roseiflexaceae > Roseiflexus. The sequence continues at coordinate 15,386 of JANWXL010000010.1, read as the reverse complement.
GATCAGGTACGAGCGTAATGTAGCCGGTGACGTCATCAACGTCCGCCAGGACGCCGCTGACCGGTGACAGGAACTTCTTCCCGCCAAACCGGGCAGTCTGAGCGAGGGGGGCGCCCTGCGCAACCTGGGCGCCGATGTCGTGGAGCAAGGCGCGCTTCACGCGCGACGGAGGGATCATCAATATGCGCGCCAGGTTGACGATCTGCGGCGGCGCCGGAATGAACGCATAGGCAACCGGCGTATCGGGTTCGACGCGTTGCCCGACTCGGACTGTAACTTCTCCGGGATGCGGCAACCGACGCTCGATCCGCGCCAGTGCACCAGGAATTAGCGGTGATGCGCCTGTGGGTACATAGAACGACATATCGCCCTCGCGCGCTGGCTCAAAAGTCCAATCAATTATAGCACAGCGAAGAGCCGTTGCAATGCAACAGGTCAACCACAGCGAAGAGCCGTTGCAATGCAACGGCTCAACACAGCGAACGCCGCAACTCTCAATCGTCCGTCAGCGTCTGAATCAACGGGAAGAGTGAAAATAGCGCATTTCCGATAGCGAGTTCGATGGAGATGACGATGGACGTCTCGACACCACGATTGATGCGCAGCCGCGACGATGCGATCATCGCTGGCGTGGCGGGCGGGATTGCGCGGCATCTGGGAGTGGATTCCACGATTGTGCGCCTGGTCTTCGTTGCGCTGGCTTTTACCGGCGCAGGGGTGTTGCTCTATCTTCTGCTCTGGATCATCATGCCGCGTGAAGGGATGCCCGCGCCAGGGCGCGCAGCGCAAAACTCGGGACAGGCGAGAGAAGAGTTTGCACGTGGCGCAAACGCGACAGGCTCACGATCCGGCGAGCAGACTGACATGCCTGGCAATGATGATTCGGAGATCCCCATCAATAATCTGAAAAACCTTAATCCGCGCCGTGCGTCGCCGTATCTGCAGCGCAATCGGCAGTTGGGCGTCATTCTTATTGGCATTGGCATACTGGCGCTTCTGAGCATCCTGCTCGGTCCGGCGTTTGGCAAATTGCTCTTCCCGACCGTGCTGATCGCCGCTGGCGCTCTGCTATTGCTGCGCAACCGGCGCTGACTCAGGTCTCCCCGCTCTACCTCAGACGGCTCGTCGAGCGCCGGGAAGAATGTTCAATCCCAGACCGACAGCACTGGCAGCGATTGCATATTTGACCAGGCTGTCTCCAACGATGACGGAAGCAATCAGATCGTTGCTCCAGACTCCGTAGAACGCAAGCATTGTAAAGAGTATCGTGTCGAGCGGCGCCGAAAGCGCATTGCTCGACAGCACGCGGATGACCCAGATCCGATGACGCAGCGCGTGGTACACCTCGGTGTCGGTCAGTTCCGAAAGAAAAAGCGCGATCGCCGAAGCGACGATGATCCGCGGTGATGCCAGCGACGCTGCGGCAGCAATGGCGTTGACGCCGACCGCTGCCAGAATAGTGGCATAGACGATGGTTTTGTTGTACTGCCGGTGGATCACGTCGCGCAGCGTGAAAATGACGCCAAAAAACAGCGTCCCCAGCGCAAATTGCACGACTCCGACGGTCAGGATGTCGTCAGCGGTCAGGTTTGCCGCCAGAATAGCCAGGATGTAGAGCAGGATGTAGAGCATGCGTCCTCCAGATGCGTCCCATGGTCCTTACAGGATACCCAAACCCTCTGCGCCTTGCAACCAGCCCCGGGACAGATGGCTTCAGCCCGCAGCTCAGAGAATGCGCAACGTAATAGCGCCAGTATACCGGATCTTAATCCTCATTAGCCCGTAGCTCAAAGGGCGCGCAACCTGGCGGCGCAAAGACGCCGGAAATTAATTACTCGCATGGAGTTTGAGAAAATAATCCGGTGTCGCCGGATCCAGCCCGCGAAGGCGGGCTTCGCAACCGTAGCCCGCGACTTTAGGCGCCGGGCGGGTAGGCAGATAGCGGAATAATTATTCAAAAACCATACATGCCGCGCAGCGCCTGGGCATCAAATGACGGATCGCCAATCGGCTTTGGTTCTCGGTTCTCAGTTCTCAGTTCTCAGTTCTCAGTTCTCAGTTCTCAATTCTCATTGACAACTTCCTGTTTCTCGTCTATACTCCCGCTTAATCGTTTCACCGCTTAATCGTTTCACCATGCAGGCGACCATTAAACAGGTTGCACAACGCGCTGGCGTGTCCATCGCCACCGTCTCGTATGTCCTCAACGGCACGGGAGTGGTGACCGACGAGACGCGGCAGCGCGTGCTCGACGCCGTTGCCGAACTCAACTATCAGCCGCAGTACGCTGCCCGCAGCATGCGCGGGCGAAGCTACACGCTGGGTGTGACTCTTCCGGCGCATCCGGGACGGCTGGCAGAACCGGCGCTGGCGGAGGTGTTGTCCGGTCTGGCGGATGCAGCCGCGTTACGGGGATATTTCCTGCTCCTGGCAACCACTAACGCGGATCAGGATGAGACGGAGTTGTGCCTCAGCCTGGCGCGCACCAGGCGTGTCGATGGTCTGGTCCTGCTCGATATGCTGGTGGACGATCCGCGGGCGCAGGCGCTTTCAGCCGCTGGAATTCCGCATGTGTGCGCCGGTCCTCCGCCTGCTGGCATCGATAGCCCTTCGGTAGTCATCGATGTGCGGGCTGCTGCCGTTGATGCCGTCCAGCACCTCCTCAGCCTGGGTCATCGCCGGATCGGTCTGATCCAGTTGCCCTCCGATCTGGCCACAAGCGAACTCATCGTCGAAGGATACCGACAGGCGTTGACCGCTGCGGGACTGCCATTCGACCCGAGGCTCGTTGTTGAGTCGGGTCGAACCGAAGAGGATGGCTACCAGGTGATGACCGAGCTGCTGGCGTCTTCCAGACCGCCCACAGCGGTTCTGGCGGGGAGCGATGAACTGGCGTTCGGCGCCATGCACGCGCTCAACGATGCGCGTCTGATCATCGGACGCGACGTGTCACTGGTCGGATTCGACGATCTGCCGCTTGCGGCGCATGTCAACCCGCCGCTCACAACGGTGCGTCAGCCGCGACGCGTACAGGGACAACAACTGGCGATACTGCTCGATGACGCCATCCTGAAGCGAAATGCCGGTTTGCAGACAGTGACGCTGAGTGCGCGCCTGATCATTCGCCGGTCGAGCGGTCCGGCGCTGAGTGCAGCATAGGAAGTGAATCGAAGCAAAGGAGCACGCACATGGCATCTATCAAGTTCGACCACGTCTGGAAACGCTTCGGCGATTTCGCCGCCCTCAAAGATCTCACCCTCGACATCGCCGACCAGGAGTTCCTTGTGCTCGTAGGACCGTCGGGGTGTGGCAAAACGACGGCGCTGCGCTGTCTCGCCGGTCTGGAAGAGGTGACCGAAGGGACGATCATGATCGGTGATCGGGTTGTCAATGATGTCCCCCCGAAGGACCGCGACATTGCCATGGTCTTCCAGAGCTACGCGCTCTACCCCCACATGAGCGTTTATGACAATATGGCGTTTGGCTTGAAATTACGCAGGACGCCGAAAGCCGAGATTGATCGACGGGTTAAGGAGGCGGCGGAGATGCTGCACATCGGGCATCTCCTGGATCGCAAGCCCAAGGCGCTCTCCGGCGGTCAGCGTCAGCGTGTGGCGCTTGGGCGCGCGATTGTGCGACATCCTTCGGTTTTCCTGATGGATGAGCCGCTATCGAACCTCGACGCCAAACTGCGGGTGCAGACGCGCGCTGAAATCTCGAAACTGCATCAGCGCCTGAAAACGACGTTTATCTACGTGACCCATGATCAGACTGAGGCGATGACGATGGGAACGCGCATCGCCGTGATGCGCGATGGCGTCTTGCAGCAACTCGATACGCCGCAGAACCTGTACGATCATCCAGCGAACATGTTTGTCGCCGGTTTCATCGGATCGCCATCGATGAACTTCTTCGAGGCGACGCTGGTGCGCGGCGATGGGCGGGTGCTGGTCGATTTCGGTCCGTTCCAGTTGCCGGTTCCTCCGTCGCGCGTCGATGCCATCGCCGATCATATCGGCATGCCGATCTTCTTTGGCATTCGCCCGGAGGACATTCACGACTCGCACTACGTGCCGCGCGGCGTCGACGAGTCCGCCCGCCTGATGACGATGGTCAACGTGGTCGAGCCGCTTGGCTCGGAAGTGTACGCCTATGTGGAAAACGGCGGCAAAGAAATGGTTGCACGCCTTGATCCGCGCACCAAGGCGCGCACTGGCGAGGTGTTCGAGGTTATTATCGATATGACGAAGATGCACATCTTCGACCGCGATACCGAGCGGGCGCTTATCTGATTATGCGATCACGGGATTAACGTGCAACCTGATCTCCGCGCACTGGCGCATCTCGAATTCGGGTATTTGACGACGGTCGGACGGGTCACCGGCAAGCCGCACACTATCGAAATCTGGTTTGCGCTGCACGATCGCACGGTCTACATGCTGGCAGGCAACCATGCATCCGATTGGGTGAAGAACGCGCGCCGCACGCCAGCCGTGACTATGACCATCGGCGGTTCGACGTTCGCTGGCACGGCGCGCATTGTTGATCGGGCTGAAGAAGACGCGCTGGCGCGCCGCCTGATCCTCGCCAAATACCAGCCCGGCTATGGCGAGGATCTGTCCGATTGGGGGCGCACCGCGCTTGCCGTTGCGGTTGATCTGACCTGACCTTATCAGCAATCTGGAGTCCAGAACGCTTCTGGCGCAGCGCAGCGCTGCTGATCGCGCGGCGTCTGCTCTGGTCCCGGGTTGCCTGCCGCTCCAGCGAGGTTCGTCGGTCCGCCGAGCGTCTGGATCGGCGCTGCAGTGGACGCTGCACCACCAGGTGCGCCACGACTCGCCGCATCGAAGGTCACGATCACCAGTTGACCGCTCTCAACCCCCTGCACGCTGACGCGGTAGCGCCCGGCGGCGAGCACAACCCCGAGATCAACGTCAACACTGAATGCGCCACCGCCATCAACAAACACTTCCGCCATACCGAGCACTGCGCCATCCGGGAAGGTCATCCAGATCCCCACGCGCTCTTCAGGCGCGTAGCCGGACCCGGTGACCCGCACAATATCGGCGGCGCCGGTGCGATCAACGAACGTGATCGCAGCGCGCGCCGCTCCGCTGGTTGTGAGCGCGCTGAACCCCGGCTGGTTGCCGACGTTCGACGTTACAACTGCTGGCACGGGTCCGGCTGGATTGCTCACCGGCGCCGGCTGGAAACTTCCCGGTGTGACATCGAAACTGGCAATCTGCAATCGCCCGCTGGAGACCCCTTTGGCAGTGATGCTGTAGCGTCCCGTCGGCAGACGCTCGTCGAGGTCGATCACAACAAAGAAGTCGCCGTTGCCATCAGCCACCTGCGTTGGAAGGCTGCGCACCGCATTATTCGGCAGCGTCATCCACAAACCAACATATTCACCCGGTGCGAAGAGCGCGCCGGTAATGGCGACCCCGCCATTCTGGCGCGTTGACGCCTGCGCAGGAAAAGCGACGCGCAGTTGCGCCCATCCGCTTGGCGTCGAGGATCGCGCTCGCAGTTCAAACGGCGCAAAGACCTGATACCCGCTGAACGTCCCCAGCGCCGTGAAGGTGTATTTGCCGGTCTGATGCGCGTTGGTGAAGATGAAAGACGACTGGAAATTGCCGATATCGCTGGCTACCTGCTGCGGATAGTCGAGAACTGTGCCATCCGGTTGCGTGATCCAGATCGAAATCACCTCGTTGGGGAAAAAGTTGGCGCCATGGATATTGATCAGGTCATCGTGGAACGCGAAGGCGTTGAAGGTGCCATTGTTCCATACCGCCAGACGCGCCGGGCTCGGCGGCGGCGGCGGACCGATGCGCGGCGTCACTACCAGATAGCCTACCGCCGTCTGTCGGCTGCCCTGCCCCACGGCGGTCAACCGGTAGCAGCCATAAGGCCACTTGTTCGTTACCGGAAACTCGAAATAAAGGTCGCCAGCAACATCGGCGCGGTATGGCGGCAGCGCGAAATGCGGCGGCAGATCGACCACGCCATCGAGCAGCCGGGTATCGTCCGGACTGAAAATGCGCCCGTCGGGGAACTGAAAACTGATCGTCACACCTTCCTGGTCGAGGAATCCGTGCAGTTCAGAGCCGAAAATGCTGTTCTGAAACGTGGCAGGCGCCGATTGACCGGTAATCGAACACACTGTAGTTGTGGGACCGCGCACGATGTACACTGCTGCGGCGCTTGCACGATAGGCAAAGAAAACCGCAATCAGCCCGACCACACTGGCGAGGATCGCACCGGTTCGATAGATAAAGGAACGCGATTTCATAGAGATACTCCATCAGTTCAAAACCTGCGAATCCGTAGAATCCCGTTTGATCCCCACAGTGCTGCTCCCCGGTCTCGAGGTCTGGCGCGAAGACGCCCGGTTCCGGGTTCTCAGTTCTGGGTTCCTGTTCCCGGTCCTCAGTTCTCGATTCTCAGTTCCCGGTTCTCAGTTCCGCCTACAAGCCTAAAGAGATCGGTGCGATACTACCTAGCCGCTTATATGACAGCCAGATGACAGGTTCATCACAAACTGGTTGTGATTGCCTGAAACGATGCTGAAATACGATAGGTCATCGCACTGCCTGCCCGGCGATGACCGTCGCCTGCGCTGGGGGACGCACAGCTATACGCCTGCTCGCCCGTCGCCTGAAGTCGCGGGCTGTGGTTGCGAAGCCCGCCTGTGCGGGCTAAATCCGGCAATACCAGATTATTTTCTCAAACTCCATCAGAAACCTGCGAAGGCGTCTCATCATGCCTGCGCCTGAATCCCGGAGCGATACTTCTCAATGATGCTGCGCCGTGCTACAATTGGCGAGAGAGAACGCCCGGCATACCGAAAGGATGCACAGCGTGCGCAATCTCCGCGTACTGTCTTTGCCGCGCAGAAAGGTCTTGTATCGATGCAGTGCTTACGCCGCTTCGCTCTGGCTGGGATCCTGGCGCTTACGCTGACCGGATGCAGCGTCTCTATTGGTACGACCCCAACCGCCACGCCTGAGCCGCGTCCGACCGCCACGCCACGCCCGACTGCCACGCCACGCCCGACTGCCACGCCGCTGCCAACCGCCGCGCCGACTGCGCGCCCTGAGCCGACCATCGCGCCCACGAGCCCGTCAGGATCGACCGGGACCGGCAGTGGAATGCTCATCCCGGTAACGATAGATCGGCTCGAAACATTCGAGCATCCAGCAGGTCTTTTTAGCATTGATGTGCCAGCGGATTGGAGCCGGCAGGAAAACTCAAGCGGGGCGACGCTGGTGTATGTGTGGACGGATGCGGCTGAAAATGCGCTGATCATTCTCAGCATCACCGAGACTCAGGAAGCGTTGACGCAGGACGACCTGGCTGAGCGGGCGACGGAATTCGTCAACATCTTCAAAGATGAGAAGGACTTCTCGATGGACCCGCCGGAAAAACTGCCCAGCGGCGGCGTGCAGATCATCTGGAGCTACACTGCCCAGGCGAGCGGCGGTGTCGAAGCCCCGCTGCTGGCAAACACGTTCGTCTACCGCGACGTGGATAAGGTGTCGCTTCTGACGTTTGGCATACCCGAGGAACAGTTCGACGACCTCAAGCCCTCGCTCGACGCCATCCTGCAATCGTACATTGTCGATCCCGCGGTTCCGCTCTCGGGTGATGCATCGGTCCAGCGTTTCGCATATGATTTCATCGACGATGATAGCAAATGGGTCACGGAGGATTCGGCGAGCCTCAAGGCGGTGATCGAAGAGGGCGTCTATCGGATCACCCTGAACGACACCGACCTGTATTATCTGACGGCGCCGGACGTTAGTGCAGCAAATGATCTGGAAGTGAGCGCGGACGTCTTGATCCAGGGCAACTCTCGCGCTGGCGTCGCGGTGCGTTACGGCACAGGCAACCCGAGCGACACGCGGAATTACTATACCTGCTGGATCGATGGCGGCAGTCAGTATGGATGCTTTGTCTCGGTCAATGACCGCTGGACGACGCTGCGCGAACCGATCAGCAATCCAGCGATCAAGCCGGGAAAGGTCAACCGGGTGTCGCTGAAGGCGCAGGGGAATCGGATTATCTTCAGCGTGAACGGCGTTGAGGTGCAGACGTTCACCGATACCCGCGTCACCCGCGGTCAGGCGGCTCTCTACCTGGAAAATTTCAGCGCCAGGGCGGGCGCCGAATTCGATAATGTCATAGTCACCCTCTTGAAGTAAGTAAATACCACAATTGCTCGTTTGTCTTCAGAAGGCGCGCGTTTGCCGCATCGCGCGCTTTCATTTATAATACGCCGTCGGTAGATGCGCCTGTGAATAGAAGGCTCTCAGGAGAATGATATGAGCCAGCTGGGCGAGCGGCTGCGCGCAGCTCGCGAAAGCCAGGGCATCAGCCTCTCGCAGGCTGCTGCTGAAACGCGCATCCTGCAGCGGTATCTTGTCGCGCTCGAGGATGGCGACTACCAGAACCTTCCCGGCGATGTCTACACACGCGGTTTTATTCGCAATTACGCCGCGTTTCTTGGTTTACCGGCGGACGAGTTAATCGATCTGTACCGCCACGAGCGCGGGCGCACTGATCCGATCCGTGTTGTCCCGGCAACATCGAATCCGCGAGTCAATGGGTGCGTCGCCCCAAGTCTGGTCGGCGTCTTCTTTGTCGTGCTGGCGCTGGTTGGGGTCACATACCTGGTGTTGAGCGCCACGAACCGGATCGGGGAAAATGCGCAACTCGCAACCATCCCGACGGCGACCCTGCCTCCCGCTCCAAGCCCGCTGCCAACGGCCCTGCCCGAAGCGACTTCGGCGCCATTCCCTGCGGCAACGCCGACCGTCGCTATAGCAGGGGGAGAGGTGGCGCCGTCGCCGACGCCGACGCGCGAGCCGGAGGCGCCGATTATCCTCGAGGTGCGGATCGATCCAGGGGATAACCCCGGGTCGTGGCTGGAAATCAAAACCGATGGCGAATCGGTCTTCCGGCGGGTGCTGGCGCCAGGGCGTTCGGTGCGCTTTACCGCCCGTCGCTCGGTGTCGGTGCGCGCCGGTAATGCAGCAGTGGTGACCGTCGTGATCAACGATCAGGAACGGCGCCTCGGCACGCGCCCCGGTGAGGTGGTGACCTTCGAGTGGCCGCCGTAAGCGGGAGGAGAGCCATGCCTGCGGAAAGCACATTCGATATCGTCTCGGATTTTGATCGCCAGGAGCTGGTCAATGCAATCGATCAGGCGCGGCGTGAAGTTGCTACGCGCTACGATTTGAAGGATACAAAAACAGAAATCGTTCTGAGCGAGAAAGAACTGGTCATCACGACCGACTCGGAAATGCATCTCGCCGCAGTGCGTGATCTTGTGCAAACGAAGGCGTTGCGCCGCAATCTGTCGATCAAGATTTTCAAGTTTGGTCCGGTGCAGGAAGCGAGCGGCGGTCGGGTGCGCCAGGTTGCTGCGCTTCAGCGCGGCATTCCCGAAGATGTGGCGAAAAAACTGGCGAAACTTATCCGTGATCATTTTCCAAAAGTGCAACCGCGCATTCAGGGGGATACATTGCGTGTAGGCAGCAAAAGCCGGGATGAGTTGCAGGCGGTGATTCGTCTGGTAAGAGAACGTCAGGATGAATTTGACATTCCGCTTCAGTTTACCAACTATCGCTGAACGATGAAGTTTCATATTATTACCCTTGGTTGCCCAAAAAATCAGGTTGATAGCGAGGGCATGAGCGGCATTCTGGCGGCGCAGGGGCATACGCTCGTTGATAGCGCAGACGATGCCGAAGTTGTGATTGTCAACACCTGCTCGTTTATCGCCGCGGCGCGCGAGGAAACTCTCGCGGTGCTGCGGGATGTCGCTGCGCGCAAAACACCTGGTCAGCGCCTGATTGCCGCCGGTTGCATGGCGGAAAGCCACGGTGCGCTTGTTGCGGCAACGCCAGGGGTCGATGCAATTCTGGGCACGCGTGCGTGGATGCGGATTGGCGATGTCGTCGGCGCGTTGCAGTCGGATCCGGCGCCTCCCCCGCTCGATTCGGCGCCGGTGCGAGACATTATTCCGCTCACCAGCGTCGCTGCTCACGCTCCTGCTCCGCACGACCTGAGCGCGCCAGGCGCCTACGCTGACTGGCGCACGGCGCCGATCCGCCGCCGCGCCAGCGGTCCCTCGGCATATCTGAAGATTTCCGACGGGTGCAATCTGCGCTGTGCGTTCTGCACAATCCCGTCGTTCAAGGGCGATATGCGCTCCAAAGCTGTGGGAGCAATCCTCGGCGAGGCGCAGGAACTCGCGGCGGCGGGGGTAAAGGAGATTGTGCTGGTAGCGCAACATCTGACCGATTACGGGCGCGATCTGGGATTGAAAGACGGCCTGGCGATCCTGCTCGATGAACTCTGCGCCGTGCTGCCAGAGGACGTGTGGGTGCGCCTGATGTACGCCTATCCGCACGGCATCACTGAGCGCCTGATTGCGACCATGGCGCACCATCCGCAGATCTGTCATTATCTGGATATGCCGTTGCAGCACGCGCATCCGGAGACGCTGCGCCGGATGCGGCGTCCGCCCGATACGGATCGCACCCGGCGGATTATTGCAGACCTGCGCGCGGCCATGCCCGACATCGCGCTTCGCTCGACATTTATCGTCGGTTTTCCCGGAGAGACGAACGCCGAGTTTCGGGCATTGCTGGCGTTCCTTGAGGAGGTGCAGTTTGATCGGGTCGGCGTCTTTCGCTACTCGCGCGAGCCGGGAACTCCCGCCGCAGCGCTGCCGGATCAGGTGGCGCCGCACATTATTGAGCGTCGCTGGCACGAGATTATGCGACTCCAGCAGCGCATTTCGCGCCAGCGCAACCAGCGCTGGGTCGGGCGCGTTATGCGCGTGCTGGTGGAGGGGCAGGGGCAGACCGACGACGGCCAGCCGTTGAGCGTCGGACGTTCGTTCCGCGATGCGCCGGAAGTCGATGGACAGGTGCTGTTCTGGGGTGCGGCGAAACCTGGCGCCTTCGTTGAGGTGTGCGTAACGCAGGCGCTTGATTATGACCTGTGGGGCGACGTCGTCAGGGCGCCCGGTCAGGAAGCAAGAGACGAGGAATGTGTGCAGGGCGCTGGGCAGGATGTTGCGTACTGATCGATGCCCCGCTACATGTCACAATCCTCGTCTTCTCTTCAAGCGGCGATGCGCGCCTGGATGGTCTGCTGGATGCGCCGCAGCTCTTTGGGGTTTCGCCGCGCAAGATAGTCGATCATGTAATCAATAGCGGTTGTGCTGTAGTCGTCCAGCAATCCATCGAGCACCTGCTGCACCACCATCGTGACGAAGTCCGATTCGCTGATCGCCGGGGTGTAGACATATGCCAGCCCTTCACGGTGACGGCGCAGTACCCCCTTCTCGGCGAGGCGACTCATTGTCGTCATCACTGTGGTGTAGGCGATCTCGCGTTGCTGTGACAGCTTGCGATGGACTTTCTTCACTGTGCTGCGCTCATCCTGCCAGATGATCTGCATGATGTCCGTCTCGAGCGGTCCGAGCACCTTGACGAGTCCATCCTTGGTCGGGCTGAAGCGAAAGCGCATGTTCAGCGGCATCGACGCTTCTCCTTTCGGTGGCATTAGTGGCGCTACGGGCGGTGCCGGTGAGCGCCGATCAGTGACTGACGATAGCGGGTGCGCTCTACTCATATGCAGTGTACTAGCGCCGCGCGCAAACCACAAGAGCGATGGATTACCGACTGGTTACATAAGATTACGGCAGGATGACACCTATGAAGCACTCGGATGAGCGAACGGCAATCGAGGCGGCGATGCGCGCGGCGTTTCCCCAGGCCGACGAGCGGGTGGCGCGGTTCTATGCCATGCAGGAATATCACCTGGGCTGGCGCGATGAAGAACTGCGACCGGCGTCGTTTGATCCGGGCAAACTGTTGCGTCCGCGACTCTGCCTGCTGAGTTGCCGCGCAGTCGGCGGCGATCCGCGCGATGCGCTGCCGCTGGCGGCGGCGATCCAGTTGATCCACGACTTCTCGCTGATCCACGATGACATTCAGGACCAGAGCGATACCCGGCGCGGTCGTCCAACCGTATGGAAACTGTGGGGTCTGGCGCAGGGGATCAACACAGGCGATGGCATGTTTACAATCGCTCATCTTGCGCTCCATCGCCTGGCGCTGACCAGCCTGCCTGCAACGACAATTCTCGATGTGCTACGGCGCTTCGATGAGACGATTCTCACTGTCTGCGAAGGGCAGTTTCTCGATCTGAGCTATGAAGGAAACCTGCAGATCGATGAAAGTGCGTACATGGCAATGATTGAACGCAAAACGGCGGCGCTGATCGCTGCATCGGCGGAGCTTGGCGCGCTCGTCGGCGGCGCCGATGAGGAAACGATCCAGGCGCTGTTCGATTTCGGGCGCGCGCTCGGGCTGGCGTTCCAGATCGAGGATGATGTGCTGGGCATCTGGGGCGATCCCGCTGTGACCGGCAAGCCCTTCGCGGCGGACCTGTATCGGCGCAAGCTCAGTCTGCCGGTGATCCATGCGCTGACAACCTCGCCCGACAGGGAATACCTGATGAGCTTATATGCGCAACCAACGCTCGATAACGAGTCCGTGCGCCAGGCGCTGGTGATCCTCGATGCCGCCGGATCGCGGGTATACGCCGAAACGACCGCCGCCGCCTATCACGGCGAGGCGTTTGCGGCGCTTGATCGCGTTCAGGGCGACGCAACGGCGCTCGAAGAATTGCGCGCCATCGCCACGAGCCTGCTGGGCAGGCGCGCGTGAGCCTGGTGCTCTCCTCCTCACGGACCAATGGTCGTGACCAGATCCAGCCAGGACGCTGATTGCTCGCTTCCGCTCGCTGTCGCTGCAGGCGCTGTGGTATCCAGGATCACAGGCGGGGATGCCGATGCCTGGTCAGTTGCGCCAGTCAGGGCATTGGCGGCGTGTGCGAGCGATGGTGCTGCCACTGGCGCTGAAGGGATGGCAGTTGGCAGCGGTGCAGGCGAAGGGGCTGCGCCTGTACGCAATGCGGCACGAGACTCCGGCACAGCCTGGTGATCATGGTTCAAGATGGTCCCGGCGGGTGACGCTTCGGCAATTGTCGGCGCTGTGGCAACCGGCGCCGACATCACAGGCGGCGGTGCGGCGACTCGCACCGCCACACGCTCCGACGCAGCGGTGAAATCACTGTCATCCTGCGCCAATGCTTGGCTGACAAGCCATGTGTCGGGCGCAACGGTGGTGCGTGTGCGCACCGTTATCAGGATGGTTGCCGGTTCCTGCGCCCGCACCTGCACGTGGCACACGATCATGCCTGCGCCAGTGCACGAGCCTGACGCGCTCTCAATACTAACGACTTCGACCCCGTGATCCAGCAGGGAGCGCACTTCTACCCGCGCCTGGTCGCGCCTAGTGGCGACGTGCAGTGTATAGGTGAACGATTGACCCGGCAGTACGGCGTCGGTTGAAGCAACTTTGGTCAGGGTCAATGGCGGCGGTCCAACCGGGATAGCCGTGCGTTCTGGCACGGACGTCGGCGCTTGCAGCGCTTCCGCCTGATCGGAAGCCGTAACGCCACGTGCGATGATCGTCAGACAGATGAGCAGAGTTGCTACGAGGACTTCGATGAACCGGCGTCTGGTAGAATGATGTGCTGCTGACATGGCGGAAGCCTCCCTCGCTGAAGTAAGCAAGCAGCGCGCTTGTTTGACGACGGCGCGTCTTGAACCGGAAAGACGCACAACAACTCGTAGATATCGTATCACCGATGGTGCGGTACCATATCAGCGCGTATATGACAATTCGCTCTCAGGCGATGCCCTGACTATGAACGTTGCGCTGTTGAGCGCCGAATATCCCCCTATGCCCGGCGGCGTCGGCGATTACACGCGCAACCTGGGCATGGCGTTGCTTCAGCGCAGCCACGAGGTTGTAGTGTTGACCGGCGCTGTGAACGGCGCGGAAGACCGGCAACCGCTGCGTGTCATCCGACTGCCGCTGCGTCGGTGGGACTGGCGCTGCTGGCGGGTCGTTCGCCGTGCGCTGAACGACCTGAAGCCGGATGTGCTGCATATCCAGTATCAGACCGGCGCATACGGGATGCACCCGGCGATCAACCTGCTCCCACAGCGGTTGCGTCTGGAAGCGAACCGTCCGCACCTCGTCGTGACCGCGCACGATTTACTGCCGCCATATCTGTTTCCGAAAGCCGGTCCGCTGCGCAATTGGGTGACGCGGCGGCTGATGCTCGATGTCGATGCCGTGGTGGCGACGAATGATGCCGACGAGGCGCAACTGCGACGCTGGGGAGCAGGGCGGGGAGATCACACGCTGGCAGTGATTCCGATAGGCGCCAACATTGCGGTTGCGCCGCCGCCTGCCTGGAACCGCCAGGAATGGCGCGCGCGCCTGGGGATCGCGCCGGAGATGACGCTGATCGCCCATTTCGGGTTGATGTCGCGCAGCAAAGGTGTGGATACGCTGATCCAGGCGCTGGCGCGACTGCCGGAGACGTTTCGCCTGATCGTCATTGGCGGCGAGGCGACTGCGTCGCAGGACCGCATGTACGCGGATGAGGTGCGGCGACAGGTTGCTGCTCTTCGTCTGAGTGAACGGGTGGTGATCACGGGATACTGTGATGATGCGACGGTTTCGGCGCACCTGCTGGCGGCGGATCTGGCGGCGCTGCCGTTTACGGACGGCGCTTCCTTCCGGCGCGGCAGCCTGCTGGCGACGCTGGCGCACGGCGTGCCGACGATCACGACCCCTGGAAGCGCGTCACTCGCCGATCAAACTCACGTGTTCTTGACGCCGCCTGGTGATCCTGATGCCCTTGCCGGGGCTATTATGCGACTGGCGAGCGATCCGGCGCTCCGGGAGCGCCTGAGCGCTGGCGGCGCCGCGCTGGCGGCGCAATTTTCCTGGAAAGCGATCGCCCGCCAGCACGAGGAGTTGTATGGGAAGTTGCAGTATAGCGGTACCTCTGCACGGCTGTAGAGTTCTTGAGGCGCGGTCGCATCTTGACGACTTTTTTTCCCTCATCCCCCTGCCCCCTTCTCCCGCCCCCCCTTCGCCCCCCTGCACCCCCCGCATGCGGGGGGTGCAGGGGGGCGGGGGTTGGGGGAGAAGAGGGAGTCTTAGCGCCCTGATGCCTCAAATGGGCGACTCAACACAAGGGTGTGTCCAAAAAAAATCTCCCCTTGTGAGGGGGCAGGCACGGGGGCCCGCCCCTACGTCTGTGGGGACGTTGGTGGTAGGGGCGCCCCCACTGTGGGCGCCCGCTGTGGGATGGTACACGTAGGGGGGACTCCCCTGTTCTCAAGGGTAGCGTTTGTCAGGTGCGAGGGGCGTTTTTGGCATCCCGCTGCCTGTGTTCCCCTCATTCCCCTGCCCCCTTCTCCCGCACCCCCCTGCGCC
>JANWXL010000601.1 GCA_025055265.1 Roseiflexus sp. | reverse complement strand
GCCTCTCGCCTCTTGCCTCGTTTCATCCCTGATACACCGGCACCCCCTCCAGCGTCTCGGCGATCAGATTGTCCACCACGGCGTGCAGGTCGTTCGTTTCGCGGAACACCGCCAGTTGCCGGTCGGCGCTCGATCCGCCGTCGGCGACTTTGAGCAGGTACTCGACTTCGTGGCGGCTGCCGAGTTCATCGACGACTTCATCGACAAAGGCAACGAGTTCGTGCATGAGCGCCTTCGCCTCCACCTCGGCGCGCTTGCCGAAGTCGATCAGTTTGCCATCCAGCCCCCAGCGTTGCGCCCGCCATTTGTTCTCCATGATGACGGCGCGCCGGTAGATGCGAAAGGTGGTGTTTTCGGAAAACATCAGATGCAGTTTGACCACCAGCGCCTGCATGAGCGCCGCCAGCGCAATGCACTCGTCCACCCGCGTCGCTGCGTCGCAGACGCGGAATTCGAGCGTGCCAAAATACGGGTGCGGGCGCAGGTCCCAGTAGATCTTCTTTGCATCATCGATGCAGTTCGTCTTGATCAGCAGTTTCACATAGTTCTGAAACTCGGCGGCTGAATTGAAACTCGGCGGAATGCCAGTGCGCGGGAAGTTCGAGAAGAGCGCGGAGCGGTACGACTTGAAACCAGTATTGCGCCCCATCCAGAAAGGCGACGATGTCGAGAGCGCCAGGATGTGAGGCAGAAAATAGCGCGCGACGTTCATCAGTTCAATGGCGACTTCGTCGTCCGGCATGCCGACATGGACGTGCATGCCGAAGATGAGCAGTTGCAGCGCCAGTTGCTGCATCTCTTCGACGACGCCTTTGTAGCGCTCGAAGGGAGTGATCTCCTGGCTCATCCATGACGAGATCGGATGGGTTCCGGCAGAGATGATCGTCAATCCGTGCTGCCGGGCGAGACCGGCAATTGTGCCGCGCAATCGCACCACCTCGGCGCGCGCCTCCTGAACGGTGCGGCACGGCTGCGTGCCGACTTCCACCATGCTCTGGTGCAGTTCCGGCTTGATCTGCTCGCGCAGGATCATGCGCCCACGGTCCAGAATCTGCGTGATGTACGAGCGCAGTTCGCGCGTTTGCGGATCTACAACCTGATACTCTTCCTCGATGCCAATCGTGAACGGAAAATCAGGCGACGCAGGATTGTACGATGTCATGGCTCTGCTCCTCTCCCCACCAGAAAGACCGGCGTCGTCGATCCGCCGCCAGCCGTTACATTCAATAGCGTGACCGTCGAAAGACGACACAAACACCCGTGCACCTCGCTGCCGAACACGAATGGGTCGCTATCAACCAGACGTCGCCCGATCTGCACTCTGCCATCGACCATCGCAGGGTACTCCTCATAGGCAATCGTCACGCGCTCCTGCAGGATCGACGGTGCGCGCATCGCGTCGCCGAGCGCGCGGTCCCATTCGTCCGGCGGTGTTTCCCATCCGATGACCACGCCCTTGCCGCCATACTCGTCATTCGGCTTGAGCACCAGGCGCTCGCGTTCAGTCCGCGCGAACGCCAGCAGATCGATGGAAGCGCCCTGGTACGTCGTCCTCCCAGGGCGCACCAGGCGCGTCCAGGGCACATGCGCCGCAATCGCAGCGCGCTCTTCGGGCGTGAAGAGGTCGTGGAGCGTCTCGTCGGTCAGCAGCGCAAAGATCGCTTTCTTGTGCAGCAGTTTGGCGCGAAAGGAATTGACCATGCAGATGGCGCCATCCAAATAGGCGCGCATGAGCGGATGGGTGAGCGCTGCATCGCCGTAGCGCGTCAGCAACTCGCTGGTGAGCACCCGCTTGTACACCAGATCGATGGGAAACTCGGTCGCTGCCGTCGGTTCCGCCGCCTCGAAGCGGGTGGCGACCAGGCGCCCCTCGCGGTACGCCAGATCGTCGGGCGTGCAGATCACCGCCTCGATGCCATGGTCGTGAAAGTAGCGCTGGAACAGCACAAACTCCGAATGCGTCGGCAGCCCGCTCCAGTCGAGAATGGCGATTCGCGGCGATCCTGAGCCGCCGAACTGTCTCCAGGCGTCCAGCAGCGTGGCGAGCAACCGATGGCGCGCTGGCAGCGGCGTGACGGTATAGCGCCGGGAAAACTGCTGCATGGCAGGGAGCGACATGAAGAGTTCTGACAGCACATCTTCGTAGGCGATCGCCGCCGGGCTTTCGCCGTTGTATTCGACAAACTGAAGCGACGCGCCATCGAGGGTGAGGAACGTATCCATGCGCGAATGGGCGCTGTGCTGCGGATAGCCGGGATCGCGCGCCAGGAGCGCCTCTTCCTGCGGCGTCAGCGCGATGCGGGAGCGCAGCGTCGCATCCGCCAGCAGCGCATCGCCAAGGCGTTGCAGCGCCGCGACGACCAGCCCGACGCCGCGTTGCAGCAGTTCATACTGCTGCTGCGTCAGCAAGCGCGGGCGCATGACCGTGGCGAGCGGTCGGGTTCCGAAGAAGAGATTGCGATCGCGCTGTCCTACGGTTAGCGCCTCCCACGTGGCGCGCGCGATCCCGTCGTCCTCCAGCAGCGCGTGATAATCGGCGATTGCGTGCTCCAGCATAGGCGCCCCCGCTCCACGTCAGGTCATTATGCTTTCCTGTAAGCGCAGTTTTTGATCAGAACACGGATACGCACGGATTGAGACGGATTGGCGCGGATGAGCTGCGGGCTAATGGTTTTTGAATAATTATTCCGCTATCCGCTCGTCCGCCCGGCGCCTGAAGTCGCGGGCTACAATTGCGAAGCCCGCCTTCGCGGGCTAGATCCGGCGATACCGGATTATTTTCTCAAACTCCTAATACACGCATCGCTCAGAATCATTCGTTTATTCGTTTCCCTATTCGTTGACCCATTCGTTTATTCGTTTCCCTATTCGTTGACCGTAGGACCCTCTTAACCCGCAACGTTCAACCTTCAACCTTCCCACGTTCAACGTGCATGCGCCGCCAGTCGCTCGACGATCAGCGCCGATGATAACACGCCTGGCAATCCTGCGCCCGGATGCGTGCCTGCGCCGACGAAGTAGAGGTTGTCGAACTCTTCGGATCGGTTGTGCGGACGGAACCAGGCGGACTGCAAGAGCGTCGGTTCGAGCGCAAACGCTGCGCCAAGGTAGTTGTTCTGGCGACGCTGAAAATGGCGCGGGTCAACCATGCGTTCCACGACGATGTTCCTGCTCAGGTCGGGAAGGAACCGTTCTTCCAGGAACTTGATGATCGCATCACGGTATGGGCGCGCCAGGGTTGCCCAGTCGGTCTGCGACGAGAGGTTGGGCACGGGAGAAAGGACGTAGAAAGCGTCGCAGCCAGGGGGCGCGACATCCGGTTCGTCGCGCGACGGCATATGCAGGTAGAGCGAGAAGTCGTCGGCAACCCGTTTGTGAACGAAAATGTCGTCGAGCAGTCCGCGGTAGCGCGGTCCGAAGATAATGTTGTGGCGCACCAGCGGCGCATCGTGGTAGGTGCGCCGCGTGCCGAGGTAGATAACCACCAGCGACATGCTGTAGCGCAGCGACCGCAGGCGGCGGTCGGTATAGCGGCGGCGGTAGCGCGGCGCGATCAGGTAGGCGTAGGTATGGGCGACGTCAGCGTTCGACACCACGATGTCAGCGCGGCGCTCGCTGCCATCCGCCAGAACCGCGCCGCGAATGCGCCGTCCCTCGACAATCAGTTCGCGCACCTCAGTGTTCAGATGGATAGCGACGCTAAGTTCGTTGAGCAGACGCACCAGCGCATTAACGATGGCGCCAGTGCCGCCGACGGCGTAGTATACGCCCCATTCGCGCTCCAGGTAATGAACCATGGTGTAGATCGACGAGGCGTGGAACGGGTTGCCGCCGATGAACAGCGGGTGGAACGAGAAGCAGCGGCGCAGAAAATCATCTTTGATGTAACGCGACACATAGCGATAGACGCTCTCGAACGATCGCAGGCGCGCCAGGTCGGGCGCGATGCGCAGCATGTCGCGGAAACGCAGGAACGGCTGATCTGCCAGTTCAACAAACCCCTTCTGGAAAATCGGGCGGGTGCTTGCCAGAAAGCGGCGGTACCCCTCAACGTCGGCGGGGTTGATGCGTTCGATCTCGCGCAGCACCGCAGCTTCATCGGCGCTGTGGTCGAAATGGCGACCGGTGTGGTCATAGATGCGGTAGAAAGGGCGGCACGGACGGAATTCGACGTAATCCTCGCGGCGGCGACCCGCAGCGCGCCACAGGTCGTCGAACAGGAACGGCGCGGTAATGACCGTCGGACCGGTATCGAACCGGAAGCCGTCCACCTCAAGCACATATGCCTTCCCGCCAGGTTTGTCCTGTTTCTCGAAGATTTCCACCTCGTGGCCGCGCGCTGCCAGGCGCACGGCGGCAGCCAGGCCGCCAAAACCGGCCCCGATAATGAGAACCTTGCTCACTGATGACCTCCAACAGACAATGGGCGCGGTATGCCGCGCCCTGATGAACAGGTTCTGGAAAGATTACCGCTCAGGTTCCAGGCATGATTTGTCAGATGGCGTCCTGACGCTGCGAGCTGAAGCCCTGGCTGCGACCGTAAAAGCCCTGTTGGGCTTCCACGTTCTGAGCGAGGGCTTGTGAACATCAGGAAGTTATTCCGGTATAGCCTGCGCAGGCAGGCTTCGCAACCATAGCCTGCGGCTTATGGAGTTTGAGAACATAATCCGGTATCGCCGGATCTAGCCCGCGCAGGCGGGCTTCGCAACCGTAGCCCGCGACTTCAGGCGCCGGGCAGTGGGCAGATAGCGGAATATTTAGTCCATCAGTCGCCGGGCGTAGCGCAAATGCTTGTGAATGTTCATTAGCTCGCAGTTCAAATGGCATGCGACCTGGCGTCACAGGCATGCCAGATGTATTCTTAACGTTCATTAGTCACAGCAGTACGGCGGTTCCTGACAAATCATGACCGCACCTTGTTGATCACTCCTGCTCGACGTACTCCGGCACATCCTTTGGCGCACCGCACGCGGTAATGGTGCCGCGGAAATCGACGTCGGCGGATAGTTCAGGACGCTTCTGCTTCAACTCTGCAATCTGCTCGCGCGTCAGCACCTTCGTCTCGTCGAACCCCAGGTCGATAGACCCGTCGAGGTGCACCCGTTCGAGATCGTAGAATCGCTTGGTGAACGTCGTCTTGGCGAATGCTTTCAGACAACCGAGCATATAGCGTCGCTTGAACGGGTCCTTGATCCAGGGGTAGCTCAGGAACGCCTTGCGCATGTAGAAGCGCGCATAATTGCGCAACACTCCCTTGAGCACCTGCTCGCGCGTCATCGCATCCGGCTGGATGATCGGCGTCACGAAATTATACTTCGAGAAATCACGCACTTCGACCCGATCCCCCAGTTCCTCAAACAACTCGGCGAAGGGCCACGGCGTGTACATATTCCAGTTCGCCATGTCTGCCTTCCAGTCGAGGGCGTAGCGGTAGGTCTCCTCGATGGTTTCAGGCGTTTCGTTCTCCAGCCCCATAATAAACTGCGCCTCAGCGACGATCCCCTGGTCGCGCAGCAGTTTGATGGCGCGCTTGTTCTGCTCGATGGTCGTCTCCTTGCGGAAGCGGTCGAGGTTCATCTGCGCTGCGGCTTCGGTGCCGAGCGAGACGTGCACCAGCCCGGCGCGGCGGTAGAGCGGCAGATACTGCTCATCGCGCAGAATGTCAGTCACGCGGGTGTTGATGCCCCAATAGACGCCGAGTTTGCGCCGCTCCAGCTCCTCGCACATCGCTACGAACTTCTTGCGATGGATCGTCGGCTCCTCGTCGGCAAGAATGAAGAAGCCGATCTTGTACTCGCGCACCAGCAGTTCGATTTCATCCACAAACGCGATAGGATCGCGCACGCGATATTTGCGCCAGAACTTCCACTGTGAGCAGAAGCGGCAGGTGAAGGGGCAGCCGCGGGCAAAGTTCGGCACCGCCACGCGCACATTCAATGGAATGTAGATGTACTTCTCCCACTCCAGCAGACTCCAGTCGGGCGTGAGGGTCGAGAGATCGGCGATTGGCGGATGGGCGGGCGTGGCGACCACCCGACCCTCGTCCAGGAACGCAATTCCCTGGATCTGATAGCGATCACGCTCGTCGCTGCCATTCTCGATAGCGCGCATCAGGTTGACGATGATCTCCTCCCCCTCGCCGCGCACGATGTAGTCGATCCAGGGCGCTTCAGTGAGCACCTGCGCATACATGAACGTCGGATGCACCCCGCCAAGAATCGTCTTGCAGCCAGGGTTGGCTTCACGCGCCAGGCGCAGCGTCTCCTGCGCTTTGTAGATCATCGGCGTGATCGCCGTCGCCATCACCACATCGGGGCGGTTTGTGCGAATAATCTGCTCAACGGTCTTATCGGGCAGGTTGTTAGTCATCGCATCGACGAAGCGCAGGTTCGAATAGCCAGCCTTGCGCAACGCGCCGCCGATATACGCCACCCAACTTGGGGGCCAGTTGCCGGCGATTTCCGCCCCGCCTGCGTGGTAGTTGGGCTGGATCATCAGAATACGCATACTCGACTCCTCCTATGCCGGTTGATAGGTGCAGAGCGGGTCCTCCGCCAGCGGATCGCCGCTGGCCGCGAAGGCGCGCGCTCGTGAACCGCCACAGATCGCCCGATACTCACAACGTCCACACCGCCCGCCGAACCGCGACGGATCGTGCAGAGCGGCAAACAACGGCGACTCCCGGTAGACCTGCACAATATGGTCGGTGCGCACATTCCCGGCAGCCAGCGGCAGGAACCCGGCAGGGCAGATGTCGCCCGTATTCGAGACAAACATAATGCCGTTGCCATCGCGAATGCCAAAACCACGCCCAATGGGCGTCTGCCGGATCTGTTCGCCGCTGAGTCCGGCGGCGCGCATCTCGCCGAGCGCCACCCGCCGGTACGATGGCGCTTCCGTCGTGGCGACGGCGAACGGCGCTTCCTGGGCAATGCGATAAATCCAGACCATCAACCGCTCGGCTTCGGCAGGCGTCAGCGACTCCAGCACCCGCCCGCGCCCGACGGAGATCAGGAAGAAGAGACTCCAGCGGGCGACCTGTTTTGTTTTGAGCAGCGCGTAGATCGCCGGGAGGTCGTCTGCCGTCTCTGCGGCGACCAGCGTATTGATCTGCAACGGCATCCCCAGTTCCGCCGCCCACTCCATGGCTTCAATTGTGCGTTCAAACGTGCCCTCGACTCCGCGAATGGCATCATGGCGGACGGCACTCGACCCATCGAGGCTCAACCCGAGCGCTTCGACGCCGTGCGCCTTGAGCGCCTCAAGCATGGCGCGGGTCAGGTTGGGCGTGGCGCTCGGCGTGATCGAAACCGGCACGCCAAGCGCGCGCGCGGCATCGATCAGATCGAGCAGATCCGGTCGGGCGAGCGGATCGCCGCCAGTCAGGATAAGTTGCGGCAACGGATTGCCAAAATCCGGGATCTGCCGCAGAAAGCGCACACTCTCCTCGAAGGAGAGCTGCAGCGGATGCGGATGCGGCATCGCTTCCGCGCGGCAGTGCCGGCAGGCAAGCGCGCATGCCTGCGTCATCTCCCAGTAGATATTGAGCGGCGTCAGCGCAAAATCGCGCGGCGCGTGGCGCATCGGTCGAGCCGGTTGCGGCGGAGCAGTCACATAACACCTCCGTGTAGTGAGCAGTAAGAACTACTTCTCTCAAGAAACGGGCGCGTTGGCCGCGCCCTCCATCCCTGCGCGCTACCCGCACTGGATGGCATACCGGCAGCGACGATCGCCGCGCGCCTGACATTCGAGTTCGCGCAACGTCGCCTGCGGACAGATGAGTTTTCGAAACATCTGCTCAAATGCGCCACGATAGTAGGCGCACATCGCAGCCGCCATCGCTGGCGTATCGAACAGCGCCCCGTTGGCGATCGAGAGTGATGGGGTGGGCGTCAGATCATAGGCAAACACGCCGCTGCCGGCGAACGTCCAGGTATGGCGCTGCATGGCGGGCAGCAGCATCCGCAGACCAAACGATGGCGGAAGGAGGCGGATCAGCACGCGCGCCAACCTCGGGATTCGATTGGCGAACACATACTCAGATGTCAACTGCCCGGAACGCGCCATTACCTGATTGGTTCGCTCCGCTCCGATCTGTTCGAGCAGCAATTCAACCAGTGCGTGAAACTCACGCTCATCGATCAGATCGTGCGGCAGATGATCCGGCAGATCGCCAGCGCCGCCGCGCACCAGCACAGCCCGCGCCGCGTCATCGCCGAGCATTTCGCGGAGCGCTGCAACCGTCTGAATGATTGCATTGGGACCTATCTTGCCCGTCCCGTGAGCTGTCGTCGTCATGGCTTCACCATTATCGTGACCGGGAATTGACCGAACTATACCGCCAGCGAACCGCCCGTGCCGAAATGGTTTATCCATCGTTCGTTGCGCTTTGTTAACCATGTTGTAACCAGACAATTTTGTAAAACAATTGCGTAGGATATGTGTGGGGAGGCGAGAGGG